>JAHYJD010000200.1 GCA_019429365.1 Bacteroidales bacterium
AAATAACTTTCTCCTTTTTGTCCACATCAGAAAACCAAATGTAATATTCGCTCCAGTCATGCGAGCCTCTCTGTCCGGGGGTTGTCTCCACGCAAACTACCGGTTCCCCTGTCTTTTTACCCCTTACGCCGGTAAGGTAATCGCCTAAAATGGTTTTGCCACCCTGATATCCCTTCTCCCGGATAAGCTCAAGAATGCGCTGATTGGTTATGGGCGGGTCTCTATACTGATCGAGCAGTTCGGTGATGTACTCCTTGTAAGTATCCAGCAGGGAAGCCCTTTGTGCTTTTGTACGCTGATAATCTCCACCTTTCTCTCTTTTGTAACGGTTGCTCTCCATAATGCGCCTGACACGTCCGCGACTTATTCCAAGCTTGCGGGCAATCTCCCGAAGGCTCCATCCCCGCGAATGAAGTGTAACCACCATGTTCTCCAATAACTCATCCTTCATTTTTCCATGTTTTTTGGTTTATAATTGACCCTGTGGCAAGGGTGCCTTTTTTGAGTTTCTCCATTTTACTATACAGTATCTCAGTTTCTGTATCGCTCAGCTTACTAATCATATGCCCGGTGCACAAACCAATAAAAATGTTTTGCTGCAGGTACAAAAGTTCAATGCTTTTCAGTAGCCGGTTCCCATAGCGGCTAAGCCGGATATCATAAATCTCATCCCTGATAATACTTTTTTCGATAACTTCCACCGGATGGGAAAGAATATACTGCTGATCTTTTCGATGGGGTGACTCAAGAAACTTTTCTACCAACAAAAAAGTGTCCCTGCTTGTAAGTTGATTATCTGCTATGCAGCGCATCATCTCACCCTGGTTGCCACGTGGCAACCGGACAATTGCCCTGGCATGGGAGTTGGTGATCACTCCCATGCGAAGCGAATCCTGTACTACCGCATCAAGCTTTTCAACCAGTGCCAGACGCCTGCATACCCAGCTGCGGCTATAGCCTGTCAGATGGGATATGGCCGACTGATCCAAAAGATGGTCTTTCTTCAGGCTGAAAACTACCAACGCTTCATCATAATCCAAAAGTGATCGTCCGCTGCGGTTATAGCTCAACATCATCGCCTTGCCATTTACCAGCGGAACATCAACTATACCTGCATCCAGGTACTCCCATCCCAAACGCTGGGCCGAGAAAAAGCGCTTGAAACCATCTAAAATCTGGAAGCCGGTTTCTGCAGGCCTTACAATCACCGGATTTAACTGGCCTGATTGGCTTAGCCGGCGGCACATCTTTTCTATCTCCCCCGGCCGGGTGATTCGTAAACCTGAAAGACTGCTATCCATCTGATCAAGTTTTAGCTTTTTATGGGTAACCGCTATTGTCATTCTGGCTGCCAAGATAGATACCCGGCCTTCCCTGTGCAATGCAGTCCGTCTTTACAATTAACCCGAATCACTTACCAAAACCTTCTGAAACCCCCGGTGGGCGAGCAGTTCAACGATTAACGCGTCCGTCTTTACAATCTTTTTCCCCGGACTCATTTTGTAAGGCAGGATCTCGTATAATCCACACCTGACTAGCTTTTCAGAGATTAACGCGTCTGTCTTTACAATATTCGGAAAGCAATCCCCTGAATGCTGTTTTTGAATGTTTTTATTGCGTAAATACTGCTTCTCCTGGTTCACTTTTACGTAATCAGCATGGTTTTCCCGGTAAGATCTTTGATACTGATGCGCCGGACGATTTTTTCGCCAACGGGATTTCTGTTCATAACGCCGCTGATGATAAAACGGATCTTTTCTTAACTGAGCCCTTTCCCAACTGTTCTTCCTGGATTGCTGGCAGGATTTTTTCCCACAATACTTCTGACCGATTTTTAGACGGGGG
>JAHYJD010000088.1 GCA_019429365.1 Bacteroidales bacterium
AAAAGCGAGAACCTGGTTCGCTCGGATAAAATGGGTCCGTTTTCTTTCCAGGTTCGGGCTGCCAGCCCTGCCGCTAATGGCCCGGGCTGGGTAAAAGCCATTATATCCGGATCGTGCGATACCGTAAGCCTGATAAAACATGTATGGGTAGGCACCCCTCCCGGTAACATAGCCGGCCCATACGTGTGGCAGTACGGACAGGAACTGCAGGTACACTGCCTGGAACCCGGGCAATGGGCAACCATGCGGCTGATAAACACGCACCCTGATGTGACGGACTACTCATGGACGCTGTTCGATGAGAGCGAATACCCGATAATGTTAGGGAACGGGCCAACATCAATGCCTTTTACCATAAGCGGAAATTACCCTCCCCGCTATGTTGAGGTCAGCTATGGCATAGATGGATGCTCGTGGAGCACCAATCAGAAGTACGTTTCACTCTGCGGGGGAGTATTGCGCCTGGTGGTTCACCCAAATCCTGCCAGCCACATCATTACAATATCTGAAGCTGATGCCGAAATGAATGACTATACGCCCTGGATACTTCGTTTGACCAGCAGCCAGGGTATTGTCCTGATGAACAATTCGGCAACACTGCCTGAAACTATTAATATTGGTGGCTTCCAACCCGGGTTTTATATCCTTTATGCGCAGAAGGGGCAATACAGCGAGCAGCATGTTGTGGTGGTTAAGTAAGCTAAACACTAAACAGCACCTGAGGCCTTAAACCAAAAAGCTTAATTGTCTAAAACGGATACCCAATGCCCAGGTTGAAGATAAGGTTCTGGCGGCGCCAGTCTTTTTTAAATGGCTCGATAGGCTGGAAAAAACTTCCTGTGTCCCAGGGCAATGCAAGTGGAAATGCGAAGTCGAAGCGCAGCACGAATATGGAGGCATCGATGCGCAAGCCGGTGCCGGCCCCTATGGCTATTTGTTTATAAAAGCTGTCCCAACGGAATTCTCCTCCCGGCGTTTTTTCGTCTTCATGAAGCCGCCATATGTTTCCGGCATCAACAAAGAAGGCCCCTTTAAAAATCCTGGTGATGTCGAAACGGTATTCAATACTGGATTCCAGCTTTACTTCACCGGTTTGGTGAATATTGAACCTGCCCTGCAGTGAGTCGGGCGACTGGTAGGTGCCGGGGCCCAGTGAGCGGGGGTGAAAGGCCCGGATGCTGTTTGACCCGCCAATATTGAACTGCTTCAGGTATGGCAGTGTTTGCGAATTGCCGTAAGGAACGCCCAGCCCGGCGATAAGACGGGTTGCCAGGCGCTGTCCGCCGCCAAGCTGCCGGTAGAAACGCAGGTCGAAATCGGCCTTTGAATATTGTGAGAGCCCCTGCCCCAATACCTGGAAATTGCCTTCCTCATTGGTCGGAGCCCCAAAAAGACTGAATAGGCCGTAGGCCAGGTTGCCGGCCACATCGAGGTTCATATTGATATAAAAGTCGTTTCGACGCTTTTCTTTCAATTGCGAATTGTAGGTATACGAATATTCGGAGCCGGCAATAAACTGCTCAAACAACCCACGGCGAAACAAGTCTCCGGCCAATAGTTCACCACTTAAATTTTCAGAGACTTTTCCAAGGTCGAACCAATTGAGTACCACGGGAGAAAGGCGGTGGTTGGTTGCAATATGCTGATTCCACGAATAGCTGTATTGCAAACGTATTGATGACAGACTGAATGCATCGGATCTGTTCAGGTAATTAAATCCAAGCAGGAAACTGGTTTTTGGCAAAAGAATGGGTGCCTTACGGCTAATCTTGAAAGGAATAATAAAACGCGGATAGATAAGTTCTGCCGACAGGCCCGTTTCTATTGAGGAAGCGGGTCCGAGGTTACGCGCGATCAGGGCTTCGTAAGCCACGCTCGTAGAAAAACGCAGTTGCTCGGCACCACCCAGGGCGTTGCGATTGCTAAAACTGACATCCAGACCGGGGCCGGCAAAGTTGTTCGATTTGGTTACGCCCTTCAGTTCTGCACTCAGCGTTTTCTTCTCAACAGGCGTAAGCATGATGTTCACATCCAGGGAAGGCAAGTCGTTTAAGGTGCTTTCTTCAAAGCGGATATTCACAAACTTAAAAACCCCCAGCCCAAGCAGGTGGTTCAGGGTGCGGTCGTGGTTTTCGATATTATACAGTTCGCCCTGTCTGAAAAAGATGGCATTGGCAAGCGTAGAAGCTTTGAACTGGTCCTGTTTGTCGAATACAAAAAGCCCGGGCTGCGGCATGATGGAGTCGGTGTAAGCCCCGGCAACATCAGTGGCAAGATAGTCGGCGAAGACCCTTATATGGCCGAATCTGTATGCCTGGGCAGCCTGAGGCGGCATATCGGCTTTCAGGGTGGTAAAAACTTCCACCCCGCGATCTCCAACAGTGGTATCGGCCTGGAAAAGGATATGATCGGGATGGAAAAAGTAATAACCCTCTCGCTTAAGAATTTCAGCAATGCGCTCACGTTCATTTTTTAGGGTTTCCAGACGGTATTGGGCACCGGGTTTTACAAGGCTGGCTTCCAGGGCCTGGTCGATGCGCTGCCGCAACGAATCCTGCCCGGAGGTAGGATGAAGCTCACTGAAGGTGTATGGCGGGCGAAGCGAAACAGTATAGTCGACCGAAGCTTTTTGCTTCTTCCGATTCACTTCTGAAACCACCCTTGCATCAAAATATCCAAGGTTCTGCAAACGGTTCTCTAAAAGCCTAGTGGTACGCGGTATCGACACATCTTCAAAAAGAACCGGCGGCCTGCCAAAACGATTTTTCATGAGGTGTCTGAGCCCCTTGCCGGTTGGCTCGCCTGCCAAATTGTAGAGGAAAAGACGCGGCCGCATTCCCAGGAAAGTGGCATTGGGCTGGGGGCGCATAACACTCTCGAGCTCCGACTCCAGTTTTGAAAGTCCAGGGATAGGCTCTTCCTTTTCAAAACGAATGCGGCTGCCCGTATAAAGGTCCTCGTTTTCTCCGAGGTATTTCACGTTAGAACAACCCGACGCCAGGATAGCCACCAAAAGCAGCATCCAAAATATCCGTTTCTTATGAAAAGTATTTTTAAGATCCATTATCTGTTGCTTCAATTTCGTCTTCTTCATCGGGTACTTCTGGGGGTTTTTCCATTTTCATAAAAAGCTCCCGGAAATTGTTGTAACTCCTGTTAAACAATAGCGACACGCCCGTTTCAATGACTTGCCCTTCGAATACATCACGGAATTCCTTCTTGCGAAAGCCTCGTAATATTAAACTCCCCCTGGGGTTGAGCAGGTATTCGAGCAAGAAGTCACCAGCAATGTCGCTGAAGTTTGACTGGCGGCGTGTTTCATCTTCGAGTTCAAAGTTTCCCCCCATTGTCAGCCGCAGTCTTTCATCAAAAAAGTTTTTTGTTATTTCTACCTGCAGCTCGGTGCGCCCGGAAACCTCACCTTCCCTGAAGTCTTCGTACGACTCTATATCAAAGTTCAGGTTTAGGCCGCGAATGTATTGCTCAGAAAGGCGGTTTAGCTGTTGGGCCAGAATACGGCTGCCGCTGTTTCGGGCCGTTGAAGTGATACCCCCTACATTATTTAGAGAGGCCAGGGGGTTATCCTGCACAAAACCACCAACCATGAGCAGGGCAAAGACCTGCTTGTTCAGGTCCGATTCGTTCTGGCCAAGTTCGCTCAGGCGGCTCTGAAGCCTTCCCTCCATGGCAAATTTCTCACCCGGTGGCAATCCAATTTCAAAACGAATGTCGGGGTTGAGAAGTTCGCCGCTCATTTTCAGAAATACCTGGAAATTATATTGCTGCCGCAGGGCAGGATCGACCTCGGCTCCGGCAATGGGCGAATCAAACAGTTCGCGGGCAGAGGTGCGCAGGTTGTATATGGCCGTAATATTTACGCGCGATTGCATGGGGTCGCCTGTCATCAAGATACTGCTACCACTTTGTATCTGGAAGTTGCGGCGAATTACATCGTAAAAGGTAAGCAAATAACTTCCCTCAGAAATCTCGTACCGCCCGGCCAGGGAAATGCGGCCGCCCGGATCAATTCCAAGGCTGATTACCCCGCCACCTTTGGCCTCCAGAAAATCACCCGCATATTCGTCAATAAGGATATTCACATCGGTCTGGGGGTCAATCTCTATATTAACACTCAAATTCAGGTTGCGAAAAGCCGAGACGAAAAGGTCAGGTTGGATGGACGAAGGTTGAAACATGAAAAGGGTATCGCTCCTGGAAATAAATTCCACCACACCCTCGTCGCCAATGGCTTCAGGCAGTGATTGGGGCAGGGTCAGGTTAAAGAAGGAACCCCGGTTAAGTTTTATGCGTCCCTGTATTACCGGATTGTTCAAACCTCCGCGAATAGCCAGATCACTGTCGAGAAACATCCGGCCTGAAAACAGTTCATTCCTGCCTTCGGCCACATTCATCAGCAGAAAGTTCTGCATATTGAGGTTCAGATTGAATCGTATATCGCTGAAATCGGCAAAACTGATGGTACCACCCAGGTTTGCTTGGCGCCCTAATGAGTCGAGCAAGGTGAAAGACTGAAAGCGAATGGTGTTCTGATCGAGGTTAACCTGACCGTTCTCAATCCGAAAATGGGCGTTCAAAAATTCGGACAAGAATGCAGCATTGGTGAAACGTAAAGAGCCATTTATTGCCGGACTCGCAGGGTTGCCTTTCACGGTCAGATTGCCGGTAAGCTGGCCCTGGAGGTTTGTAAGCTGCCCTGCGGTAAACCCCTCGAAAGTGGAAAGGTCGGTTTCTTTGAGTTGCAATGCCAGGTCGACCAGCGGATTCTCACCAGGCTGGTAATCACCGGTAATTTCTATTTCATTGCCATAACCTTTAATGCTGGCAAAAAGAATGTATTGTTCAGCAACGGGGTTTCGTGCCAGTAAGTGTATATCGCCAATGGTGTTGCCCTGATAGGTGAACCGGTCGATGGTCAGGTCAGACACAAAGGAGAATCCAGAAAACAATTGGTTTATTGTTGCCGACCCATGAAACAAACCCCCAAGCAAAGGTTCTTCATCGAAAGTAAAAAATTGCCCAAGCTCAAACTGGTGAAAGCTAATGTCGATTGGAGCAAAACCTTCATCTGTTTCCTGGCTCTGGGCCTGAAAGTATTGGTCGTTCTGCCCGATTCTGAATTGCTCTGCCAAAAGGATTTCCTTTCCAATGGTAATCTGATTGCCCGGACTCACCTTCCATGGCTCCCTGTTAATAAGTATATCCTCCTTAAAGGATAACATAAACCTTTCGTCCTCATGTTTGAGTTTGCCCTGGAGTGCGAGCCAGTTGTTATCCTGTTTGTCGTCAAAAGCAATGTCAAAAGACAAAGCATTATCCTGAAACAGTCCTTCGGCTGAGAAATTGCGAATTTCGGCCCCGACTCCTTCAAGTGAAGAAAGTTTTGCTGATAGCGTTGTATTTCCGGCTCGGGTATCGGCAAGCAAGGCAAAATCGTGAAACGTCAGGGTGCCATAACCAACAAATGGAATACCCGCTTCCATTAAAAACAATCCCTTTTGCCCATCAAAACTGCCTTTGACCAAAAATGGATCGATAAATGACAAATCGGGGAGCAAAAATTCGGTGAACCACGGGGATGGCAATACCTGTATGTCAAATTCAAAATCCCCATTACCTTCGGCCGCAAAAAGGGTATCTGTTTGTGCAAGCATAAGGGAAGCAAAATGAGCGCTAACAAGTTCGGGGATTTTAATGGGTGAAACGCTTCCGCCAAAATTGGCATTCAAAATTGGGGAAATGGCCTCAACAATATATTTTCCTTCGGCAAAGCTGGTATTCACTTCAAGTTTTTTCAGGGTAAAAAGGTCCTCTTTTTTAAGTACCTGGGCATTGGAAATAAGAAGATTACCCACAGCAAAATCAGGATGGGTAAGATGCAAATCAGCTGATACAACTGCCCGAAGCATTATTTCATCTTCAGAAATATTTAATGCATGGAGATTCATATGCGAGATTTGCCATTGCGCCTTGATCTCTGGTTCGAGGCTGGCAAAAACAAGCTGATTGGTGGCATTTATTCCAAGGTTATCGTCAAGGTAATCAAAGTCAGCCTGCAGCGTACCGGAAGCAAATTCTCCGGTCAGTTGCAGGTCTTTGTATTCATATCCTTTCACCAGGGCTTGGCTAACCAAAAGGTTAAACCTGGCATTCATGGTTTCCGGGTCAAAGCCAGCTCCCTTTATTTCTGCCAGGGCGCTAACCGGCCCCAACATTTCTTCCTGCGCAAGCAATTTGCCAGGATCGAAGCCCAAAACCTGCAACTCAATGTCGTAGCCCAGGGTATCAGCCAATAGATCGGTAAATGTTACATCCATCTCCAAACCACCAAAAGATGAGCTAAGGTCAATGCTTGCCAGCATTTCGCGCATACTGCCATTGGCGGCGACTTCCATTCGGAGGCTATCAGGAAAAACAAGATTCTCAGGCAGTTGATCTTCCGGAATAAATCGCCGGAGCTTTTCTGGATTGGCTGTAAGCAGTGCCCGGGGAACCATCAACTCCAGGTTTTCCAGGTTCAGTAAGTTCCTGATATTTCCGCCAAGGGAAAGTTTAAATACCCCGGGGCCCTCGGCCCAAAGGGTGTCGATTTTCAGGTTTTCGGTTGTTCCGGAAACCGATCCGGCAAAAAGAATGCGATCGGCCGGTTTTAAGTAATTTCTGATATCGGGAACAAAAAAGGCCAGGTCCGCCCCTATCCTTCCGCGGATAATGTTAAGGTCGAGCGAAGTTCCTTTCTGAAAATTCAAAGGGAATTCCAGCGGGCTTAACCCGGCTGATATGCTTCCCTGCAAGAGGCTCAGTGCCGTTTCAAGGTTCAAATCGTCAATCCGCAAGGTTTTGCCCAGGTCAATATCTGCCGAAAGGCGGTTTAACCTGAAGTCGCTGCCTGACCTGCCTTTCAGATTGCGAAGCTGCAACATGATTTTATCAGTGCTTACCTCCATGGTTTCTGCCAGCAATTCCAGCTCGCTGAAACGGAAATTCGCGGCATCAAAAGTGTTTGCCACAGGTTGTGCTCCCGGGGTTGAAATGGCCACTTCCGCATTGCGCATTTCAAGCTTATCGGCCAGAAAATACCAATCGAAGTTTTCGGCCCAGCGAAATCCAACGGCTTCTGAAAGCTGGTCAGCAACTTCCTGTGCATCTCCGTCTGTTTCGGTAAGTTTCATTTCAACAAGCAAACCATCCAGTGAGAATTGCTCAATTTCAATCTGCTGACGGGTAATATCAAGCTTTCGCGAAAGAATCAGAAGCTGATCGATGTCAGTATGCAAGGTCAGTCCTTTATGCGAATTGAGATCGAAGGTAAATCCATCCACTTCCAATTGCCTTAAGCCCAGATCCATTTCAGTTGGTTCCTTCTCTATGTCCTCAGAAGGTCTGGCAGGTTCGATGAGCGCCAGAGCAATGCGCGTATCTTTAATGGCAGTATTACCGAGGTTGTAGCTAAAATCGGCTGGATTAAAATTTTCAACGGATGTAGAAAAGCCTCCTATGGTTGTTTGCAGGTCGATACCCGAAAAATAATCGGCAAATCTTACGCGGGCATTAATGATCTCAATTTTCCCCAGTTCGAATTGCCAGGGAGAAGGACCGGTGGATAATGTATCAGGCAGATCGGGGGCAGCCTTATCTTTCCCCGAAAGGGCCTGTAAAATAAACGCATAACTGAAAACCGTATCGGGCTCCAGGCGGGTAATATTAGCAGTTATGTCGTTAAGGCTAATGTTTTTCACCTTGATACGGTTGCGCATCAAGGCCAGCATATTTATATCGACCTTCACGTTGCCGGCATATACCAGGGTGTCGCCCAACTGGTCTTCCACAAAAAGGCCCTTTACCCCCACTCCGAAAGGAATACGCAGGCTGATTTTTTGCAGCGACATTTCAGTGCCTGTGCGCTGCGAAAATTCCGAAACAACCTTCCGGCTCACAAAGGTCTGCACCGGCGAAAACTGCAGCAAAACAGCAAGGAGCAAAAACAGCAATACCAGCCCAATGATTAGGCGGAGCAACCATTTAAAGCTTAGTTTAAGGTATTTTTTGGTTTTGCTCAAAGTCCGTTTATTGCTGAATTAAAAGAATTCGCCCATGTATGCCTGCTTGGATACCAAATTACAAAAAGAATGGGAATATATTTTCCTTATATTTGCAATCCTAGCAAAAATCAAGCCCTTTACCTGATTATTCTTTTGAAACAGCCAATCATTATGTTTGGGAAATTGTCCCGCACCTTACGCCAAGGTTTTGTTGAAGGCGGTTTTGGGCTGCTTATCTGGCGATTATTCGTGGTAACGGCCTTATTATTTATAAGTCGTTTCCTGTTCTATTTGTTCAACAGCAGCACCTTTCCTCCGCTTGGTTTTTGGGCAAGCACCGGCCTCTTTATCAATGGCTTACGATTCGATTTGGCAACGGTGTTAATCATTAACTTCCCTTTTGTTGTATTTCATATTCTCCCCTTCCGGGGAAGGACCCGGCCATTTCCAAGAAGAATAATGCGCTGGTTTTTTTACCTGATTAATGGCTTTGCATTAATGGCAAATGCCGGTGATATGATATATTTCCGCTTTTCAAGCACCCGCGTGAATGCAGAAATATTCTCCTACATTGGAACCGGAGGTGACTTTGCACACCTTCTTCCGGCCTATATTCGCGATTTCTGGCAGGTGGTGCTGTTCTCGGCCCTGTTTATTGCCATTATGATACGGTTCTATTATCCCGCAAAAGCGGCAAAAGAAAAGAGCCGGGAAAACCAGGAATGGAAGCTGCAGCCGGCTCTGTTGCTATGGACAATAATACTTTTTATACTGCTTGTAATTGGCAGCCGGGGTGGACTGCAGCGAAGACCCATCACCGTGATTACAGCAGCAAAATACGCCGGGGCCCAATTTACCCCATTGGTAATAAACACCCCGTTCAGTATTATTAAAACCTTTGGCAAGGGAAGCATCGAACAAGAAAATTACTTTGATGATGAAACCGAGCTTTCAAACTGGTTTAACCCCGTACATCTTTTCAGCAAAAAAAACGCTGATACAATTTTCAGGCCTGATAATGTGGTGATTATCATCATGGAAAGTTTCTCGGCCGAGTATTCAGCAGTTCTAAGCCCGCATTTGTATAAAACCCCGGGCGACGGATATATGCCCTTTCTTGATTCATTGATGGGGCATAGCCTGAATTTTACCAATGCCTATGCCAATGCAACCCGTTCAATCGAAGCCTTACCGGCCGTGGTGGCCTCATTACCCCATCTGATGAATACCAGCTTCATTCTTTCAGAGTTTGTCGGAAACAGCATTCACAGCCTTCCGCTCGAGCTTCGTAATAAAGGCTATTCCAGCCAGTTTTTTCATAGTGGCACCAATGGCACCATGGGCTTTGATGTCTTTGCAGAAGTTGCAGAATTTGATGCGTATTACGGCCGGAGAGAATATAACAATGAAGCGGATTTCGATGGGTATTGGGGCATTTTCGATGGTCCTTTCCTTCAATATGTAGCAGGGGTTTTGGACGAAAAGCCACAACCATTTTTTTCCACCATTTTTACCCTGTCCTCGCATCACCCTTATAGCATCCCGGCAAATTTAAAGGCACAAATTCCGGAAGGCGACTTGCCAATACACCGTGCGGTTCGCTATGCAGACTATGCCCTGAAGAAGTTTTTCGAAACAGCTTCAAACATGCCATGGTACGAGAATACCCTGTTTGTGATTACAGCAGACCATACCTCGTTGTCGAAGCACGTCGAAAACCAAAGCAGAACGGGAATTTATCGCGTACCGTTGTTGTTTTTCAGGCCCGGAAAAACATGGCAGGCTGTTGATACCCAATTGACCGCACAGCATGCCGACATTATGCCCAGCGTGCTCGACTACCTCCGTTACAATTGCGATTTTCTTGCCTTCGGCGTAAGCCTGTTCGATCCCATGGCCGATCGAAAGGCTTTTCACCTGCTCGACAATATTTATCAGGTAACTGAAGGTGATTACACCCTGCATTTCGCCGCCAACGAGGTGCTGGGGCTCTATAATTACAGAACAGACCCTTTGCAGATGATTAACCTGTTAATGCATGACCCTTTGAAGGCCGAAATATTAAGCAATCGGATGAAAGCCATCATTCAGACCTTTAACAACCGCATGTTGCACAACCAGTTAAAAATAAATCAAGCCTGCCAGTAAATTGAAAAAAGCCCTGATCATAATAAACCCTGTGAGCGGCATCAGCAACAAAGACCGCATAAAGGAACTGCTGCACCAGAAGTTTGACCGCAAGCTCTTTAAATATGAGATCGTTTTTTCGAAGTATGCCGGTCATGTGGAGGAGCTTAGCAGGCAGGCGGCCGTTGCTGGTCATGATCTGGTGGTGGCCGTAGGCGGCGATGGCTCAGTAAATGAAACAGGCGCAGGGCTGGTGGGCAGCGAAACCCGCATGGGGATCATCCCTTCAGGTTCGGGCAACGGACTGGCCCATTACCTGAACATACCGTTTAACCTCGATCGGGCCATCGAATGCCTGAACCAATTCCGCTCACGAAAAATTGACACCGCCACCCTAAACGGGCATTTCTTCTGCAATGTGGCCGGGGCCGGCTTCGATGCACAGGTGGCCACCGAGTTTGCGAAGGTAAAAAGGCGCGGCTTCTGGTCGTATTTTAAGCTGGTGCTCGAAGAATATCCGGGCTACAAGGCCCGCACCTATAAGCTAAACTACCAGGGCCAGGAAATTACCCGCAAGGCGCTGCTCATAACCTTTGCCAACAGCAACCAGTTTGGCAACAACGCCATTATTGCCCCCGATGCCAAAGCCGACGATGGCCTGCTCGATATCTGCATCATGTCGAAAGTGCCCCTGATTGAAGCACCCTTGCTGGGGCAGCTGCTCATGTTTAAGCTGATAAACCGCACCCACTATGTGGAATATATCAAAACCCCGGAAATTACCGTTGTGCAGGAAGCTGATGAAAACTGCCATGTGGATGGGGAGCCCCTCGAAGCCGGCAAAGTTTTGCATGTAAAGGTGAATCCACTATCTTTGAATGTGGTTGTACCCCACTAAAATTCAATGCCATGTCGAAAAAAGCAAAAAATACCCTGCACAATATTGTCTACTCTACTAACCCTGATCTGAAGTACAACATCCCGGAGAAAGAAGCCACCACCCTGCCTCCCGAAAAGCAAATCCTGAAGGCCCAGATCAGCAAGAAAGGCCGTGCCGGCAAAACCGCCACCCTGATCAGCGGCTTCATTGGCAGCGAAAGCGACCTGGAAGCCCTGGGCAAAATGCTCAAAAACAAATGCGGTGTGGGCGGATCGGCCAAAGATGGCGAGATCATACTGCAGGGCGATGTGCGCGACAAAGCTGTGGAGCTGCTGGTAAAATCAGGGTATAAGGCCAGGAGGATTTAAATAAGTTCTCCGACGTTATATTTTGCTGTTTTTTCACTTTGCCCTGTCCTCAAACCAGCCCTTTCTTATAGCGAAAATAGCCACTTCCCCATCGCTTTTTCGGATGCCAAAAATCTTATAAAATAAATTTGTAGAACCAATACTTAGAATTATTTTTACAAAAAGCTTGGAAATTTAAAAACTTTGTTTACCTTTGTAGGGTTATTACACAGCATAAAATTTGAAAACACTAGTAAAAAACATTACAAGTATCCAAACCGGAATCTTTGCAAAGCCTGCAGGCAGTGGCGAAGTGGTGTATTTACAGTCCAGGCATTTTGACGAATACGGACAGTTACTCGCATCGCTGCATCCTGATTTAATAGCTGACGGAATTTCTGAAAAGCATCTTCTAAAAGACGGTGATGTACTTTTTGCAGCAAAGGGGGTGAAAAATTTTGCAGCCGTTTATGAAAGCCATAACGAACCTGCCGTTGCTTCCACTTCATTTTTTGTAATCAGGCTGACCGCCAAAAAAGTGCTACCGGAATATCTTGCCTGGTTTCTTAACAGTCATCCAACACAAGCAATTTTAAAAGCACAAGCCATCGGAACTTCCATCGCCTCTATTTCAAAAGTGGTGTTGGAAGGATTGGAAATAACTGTGCCGAGTATCGAAACACAAAAAGCGATTCTGCAAATCACCAACCTCCGAAACAAGGAAAAAGCATTGAGGCAGAAAATTGAAACGCTTCGTGAAAAACAAATTCAACAACAAATAATGAACGCAATAAAATAAATACAATGGCTAAGATAACTCAGAAAGACATTAACGATGCAGTTTGGAAAGCTTGCGACACCTTCAGGGGAAGCATTGACCCAAGCGTTTACAAAGATTATGTGCTCACCATGCTGTTCCTGAAATACCTCAGCGATGTGCATGACGACAAAATGGAAGGTTACCTGAAAAAATACAATGGCGATAAAGAACGTGCCGAACGTGCCATGAAACACGAACGATTTGTAGTGCCGCCACAAAGCCACTTCAAATTTCTGTATGAATCACGAAATGAAGCCAATATTGGCGAACTTATTAACATTGCCCTCACTGATTTAGAAGAGGCCAACCGTGAGAAACTTTACAGCGAAGATGGTGCAGGTATTTTCCAGAACATTGACTTTAACAGCAGCAAACTGGGCGAACCCAAGGACAAAAACACCCGCTTGAAAAATCTGCTGCTTGACTTTAACAAGGATGCTTTAGACCTTCGACCATCGCATCTGGCCGGCAACGATATAATAGGCGGTGCATACGAATACCTGATTTCCAATTTTGCAAGTGATGCCGGTAAAAAAGCAGGAGAATTTTATACGCCCAGCGAAGTATCAACCCTTCTGGCAAAGCTTACACATTCAAAACCAGGCTCCCGAATTTGCGACCCAACCTGTGGGTCCGGATCATTATTAATCAAAGCAGGAAATGAAGTGGGTTCAGACAACTTTTCGCTTTACGGACAGGAAGCCAACGGCAGCACCTGGGCCTTAGCGGTGATGAACATGTTTTTGCATGGTTTCGACAATGCCACCATCCGCTGGGGCGACACCATCCGCAACCCCAAATTAAGGGAAGGCGACCAACTGATGAAGTTTGATACCGTGGTAGCCAACCCACCTTTCTCCCTGGACAAATGGGGAAAGGTAGAAGACAAGGATGGCGACAAAACCACCATCAGCTAC
>JAHYJD010000007.1 GCA_019429365.1 Bacteroidales bacterium
TGCAAAAACAAACCTGTTTGCGAAACAACCCTCTCACGAAGCGTTTCGCTTTCGATTACCCGAAACGGAATCCCCGGTGACTTAATAATAATATCCGCACCCTGAATCCCATCCAGATAATTTTCACCAAAACACCATTTTGTTTGGTGATCTTTTTCCCTGTCGGGGAATACTTCTTTACCCGGAACCTGACGGTCGCAAACCACCAGTGGAAAATCAGGCAGCACCTTACGGATGGCCCGGTAAGTCGATTGCCCTTCCCTGGCAAAACCAAGAATGGCAATCTTCTTGTCGCGAAAAAAATCTTGAAATGGCTGAGGGTTCACTAGTAATTGGTAATTGGTAATTGGTAATTAAAATTTGTTATCTATTGGCAATAAGCTTTTTATTGACTCTTGGAGCAGGGTTTTGAAACGGGGCTGAAGGGCGTGGGGCTCGTGAAAATCATTAAGAAATTCATCGAAATTATTTTGTCCGGGTATTGCTGACTGCTGATTTTTGTAGTGCTGCAACAAGGGCGGGAGCTTTCTTTCTTTCTTCTGACGAATGGCTTCCTGCAGGGCAGCGTTCACCTCATCTAAGGTACCCACACATTCAAAGGGCTTGATTTCAGCTACTCCGGTAAGCTGGTCAAGTATTGGGGCAAGGCTGACTTTCTCGAATAAATTTTCCCCGAAAATGGCTGCCATTTTCTCTTCCTTAATAAATGGCGCAAGAATGGTGTAGGTGAAAAGGCATTTTGAACAGTTGCAGCACCATGAGTCGGTTTTACTTCCTGCATTACAGCTTTTAAAAACTCCATGATACTGCTGGAAGCCAGAAAACAGCGCCCCAATCTGCAATTCGTTAAGCGGCCTGAGGAAACTGAAATAGTTTACCTCCCCGAGCAAATAATCCGAAAGATAATTTCTGAAATCCTGTTCAAACTCAAAAGACTTGGAATACTGGTGGTTGATTTTTGTCCCGGGAATGCTGGCCTCGTTGGCACTCGATTCATTCGACAGGGCAATATGCCTTTTCCCCGTAAGGGTAGCCGCAAAAGTGGTCATGAAAGCCAGCAAGGCCGAAAAAGGGGTGTGCCCGTTCAGAAACCCTTGTTCGTTGAGCTTGAGAAGGAGGGGATCGAGTGTGCGATGAATTTCGAGGGTATCTTCCGGGCCAAATCCGGCAGCTTCGAGCACTTGACGCGTGGCACCGCGCTGGTTCATCACCAGCGGCAAAATGTCAGCGCCAGAGTTTTTAAGCAACTCAAGCGTTACGACCGAATCTTTGCCACCCCCCACCGGAATAATGATACTTTCAGTAAAATTCTCCAGTTCAAATTTCTTAAAATAAGCTGCTTCTGCCGGGTATTCAAACGACAGCATTTCTTCACCGGGCACTTCAATGCCATTGGTATAGAAAAACTCACCAAGACCAAAACGAAAAAGTTTTTTCCACCACTGCTCTTGCCCTGTGTTAAGTCTGAAAGGCATTACCAGAATGCGAGGCGAGCAAAATGCCTTCCAATAGCTGATCATTTCAACCATACCCACATGAAAAGCGAAGGTTTGCAGCAACTCATCAGGCAGATTTAAAAAGCGCCCCTTATCGGGAAAAAACATGGAGGGTTTAAAAACCAACTCATCGTTTTGGCTGAAAACGAATTGCAGGCTTATGCCTTCAGCAGTCTTTTCGGCCCTGGCCGTTTCATAAACAAAGCGCGGAAAGGCCGCCCTCAGTTGGTTATATTTTCTTGAATTGTCGGTTTGACGCATTTGAACAATGGCAAAGAATTTGTTGTTTTACTGCTGATTTCAGCTCCAAAAGTAACAAAAACACCCGTTGGAGCCGAAATACAAAATAAAAGTAATACCTTTCTGATTATGAATAAGAACAAGACAGCGCCTTCCCGCGGAAAACTGCTGATCAGCGAACCGGCCCTGCGCGACTTTTACTTCAGTCGCAGCGTGGTGCTTTTGGCTGAGCATAGCGAAGTAGAAGGCAGTGTCGGTTTGATCCTGAATAAACCCATCAACCTCAAACTTAAGGATGTGGTAAAAGAGTTTCCCACCAACGAATTTCCTTTGTTTTTGGGAGGACCTGTACATCCCGACCGGCTTTTTTACCTGCACACCCTTGGCGAACGCGTTACCGGCAGCATGGAAATTCTTAAGGGCTTGTTTTGGGGCGGCGAAATTGAAAAGCTCATGGAGCTCATCGACCTGAAGCTGGTCAGCCCCGAGGAAGTGCGTTTCTTCATAGGTTATTCAGGATGGGAACCCAGACAACTCGACCGTGAGTTGAAGGAAGACTCCTGGATTGTAACCCAATGCAGCCTTGAAACCGTTATGGGGGTAGGACCAGAAAACTTGTGGAGCGATATGCTCAAGGAGCTTGGCGACGACTACGCCATTTGGTCAAACTATCCCACCGACCCAATTCTGAACTAAACACAGTTCCATTTCCTCCAAAAAACCAACCCCTTTTGGAAAGGACAACCCTCAGAAAGCCGTTGACTGGATTACGCAAATCATTTGCGTTGATGACCTTGCTGATTCCTCCTGTTTTCTGGCAAGCCCCGGTGGGCGGCAGTGAGGAGCTCCCCCTGTTGTTCGATTCGTCATATATTGAAGTGGTTAACGCTTTCGCGGAAAACGGCGTCGAAATGAACTACCTCAGCAACCCCTTGCTTTACACCGAGCTCTACAAATGGCTGGGCACCCCTCACGTTTTGCGCAGCAGAGGCCAGGGAGGCATTGATTGTTCCGGCCTCGTAAAGATTGTTTTCAGGAAAGTCTACGGCATGGATTTAAAAGGAAGCTCCCAGGATATCTCCAGGATGGTTAATCCGATTAAATTAGAAGAACTGAAAGAAGGCGACCTGGTATTTTTCAGGATTTACCATCAAAGCCGAATCGACCACGTGGGGATTTTTCTTGGAAACGGGCGCTTCATTCACACCTCCTCAAGCAGCGGTGTCACCATCAGCGAAATGTCAGCCAGATACTACCGGCAAAGATTCGTAAAAGCCGGACGAATCTTACCAGAAAAACCCGTGGTGGTTTCAGTGCCCGAATACCAGTGAGATGATCTGGTCAACTTTTACGGTTTCGCCTTTTATTATACACCTTGATTGCAGATAATAAGGCTCTCGTTCCTGCAATTTCTCTTCAATATAGCTCAGCAATTCTTCGCTGGCATAATTCTCTACCAGGGGCCGTTGCTTCTGTGCATGTTCGAGCCGGTAGGCCAGGCTGGCTGAACTCATTCGAAGGTAAACCGACACGCCGTGGGTGTTGATAAACTCCATATTATCAAAAAAACACGGTGTGCCACCCCCTGTAGCAATTACCGCTTTATGAAAATGAATGCTTATATGCAAAGCCTGCTGCTCAAGTTGCCTGAAACGGCTTTCTCCATATTTGAGGAAAATATCCGGAATACTCATCCCGGCAAGGGCTTCCACCTCCTCGTCGATGTCAGAAAAAGGATAGTTCAGTTTTTTTGCCAGCCGTTTGCCCAGCGAGCTTTTTCCGCTGCCCATAAAGCCAAGCAGGTAAATGCGCATAAGGTAATTTTTTGATAAATTTAAGGCAAAAAGCTGAAATAAGTTCATTCAGAAAATCAATTACCTTTGCCTGAAAGCCTTTTAACAGCGAAAACCCGATGAAACTCCGGCTCAACAAGTCGCTATTTTCAGGTATTCTCACCCTTTTTACCGGTACTGCCGCTGCCCAGCTGTTGGCCATATTGCTGCAGCCATTTCTGCGCAGGCTCTATACACCCGAGGAGTTTGGGGCTTACGCCGTTTATCTCAGCATTGTTGGCATACTGGTTACTATTTCTACCCTTCGTTACGAACCGGCCATTGTTCAGCCCGAAAAAAAGCCCGAGGCTATCAATCTTTTTTTTGTTGCCTTTTATTTTAACCTGGCGTTCAGCCTGTTGCTTTTGCTTCTGACAGGCCTTTTCAGGGATGGACTGGCTAGTTTTCTCAACATCAACCCATCACAGGCATGGTGGTTGCTTTTCTTGCCTGCCAGCGTGTTTATGCTCGGAACCTACCAAACGATGAACTATTACCTGATTCGCAAAAAAAAGTTCAGGGCTATTTCGATCAATAAGGGCGTCAGACGGGTGGCCGAAGGCGGAGTTCAGCTCGGTTTAGGACAGTTGCGCTGGCCGGCAGGGCTTGTGGTTGGCGATGTTTTCGGACACCTGGCAAATGTTGTGAGCGCCTTGCTGCAACTACGGCGAGCCAATTTTAAGGCAACCATGCATTCATGGGCGTTGCAAAAAAAACTGGTGAAGCAGTATGCCGACTATCCCCTTTACAGTATGTTGCCGATGACCCTCAATGTGTTTTGCCTTATGATTCCCACTGTTTTTATCAACAAGTTTTACAGCCAGGAGGTGGCGGGGTATTTCGACCTCACCCGGCTGGTACTTGTGGTACCCGCCGCTCTTCTCACCATGAGCGTGGGGCAGGTCTTTTTGCAGGAGGTATCAGAGAAAAAGCGCAAAGGCGAGTCATTCCTGCGCGAATACAGGCAACTGCTGGGCGTCCTGAGTATTTTGGGATTGGCATTTGCGCTGATTCTTACCTTTTGGGGGCCCAAACTGCTCGGCTGGTATGCCGGAGCACCCTATACCGAATCGGGCCACTATGCCCAGATTTTAGTCTGGAGCACCCTGGCCCGCATGGCCGTTTCGCCGCTCACCATGGTTTATGTGGGCCTGCGAAAGCTTAAAACACAGGCCCTCTGGCAAATCACCTACTTTGTAATGATAGCAGCCTTGGTATTTTTTCGCCACCTGCCGGTTATGCATTTCATTGCCTTTCTGGCGGCAGTCGAAGTGGTGGCGTATGTGATTAACCTTTTCCTGATCAACGATATTGTAAAAAAACACCACAGAGAGATCCAGGATAATCCTTCGAAAAACCAACTGTAAAATTTCTCATTAGAAAATTACTTTTGTAAGAATTATGAAAAAAATACTAACCATAATCGGGGCTCGTCCGCAGTTTATTAAGGCAGCAGCTGTAAGCCGTGAGATTGCACGCAGAGAAGGGCTTCAGGAGGTGATCGTTCATACCGGCCAGCATTTCGACCACAACATGAGCCAGGTGTTTTTTGAGCAAATGCAGATTCCGGAGCCTGCCTATAACCTCGGAATTCACAGCCTGCCACACGGGGCTATGACAGGACGCATGCTTGAGCGGGCCGAGGAGGTGATGCTTCACGAAGACCCCGACTGGGTTATGGTGTATGGCGACACCAACTCTACCCTGGCTGGCGCACTGGCTGCAAAAAAAATCGGACTTCCGGTAGCGCATGTCGAAGCAGGCCTGCGGTCGTTCAACATGAGCATGCCCGAAGAGATTAACCGCATTCTGACCGACCGCATTGCCGATCTGCTCTTTTGCCCCACCCAAACAGCTCTCGACAACCTGGAACAAGAAGGTTTCGACCACTTCGAAAGCAGGGTGTTGCTTACAGGCGATGTAATGTACGATGCTTACCTGCATTTTTCGGATTTGCGTAAAGCGCCAAAAACACTGAAACTCCCAAAAAAATTCGGACTGGTAACGCTTCACCGGGCCGAAAACACCGACCAACCCGCCACCCTGAAGCAAATTATGGAAGCATTAAACCAAATTGCCGATCAGCTGCCCCTGGTGCTTCCTGTTCACCCCCGCACGTTCAAAGTTCTAAGCCACGGCAAACTTCCTGCCTTGAACAAAAACATTATAATATCGGAACCAGTAAGCTACCTTGAAATCCTGTACTTGCTTGAAAAATGCCAGATGGTACTCACCGACAGTGGTGGACTGCAAAAAGAAGCCTATTTCGCCGAAAGGCCTTGCATAACCCTGCGCAACGAAACGGAGTGGACTGAGCTGGTAGAAGCCGGTTACAATATTGTGGCCGGAAACAAAAAGAAAAATATTTACAAGGCATTTGGCCAGTATTCAAAAGAGCGGCCCGAATTCAGCGCTGGATTGTATGGAATTGGTAATGCCGCCGGCATGATCGCTGATGCTTTTCAGCAGACCACACTCTAAAAAAAGAAGGGGCACAAGGCCCCTTCCTTTTGGAAATCAACTTCAACCATTTACACATAACCCTGTGCCATCATGGCATCGGCTACCTTAACAAAGCCGCCAATATTGGCGCCTTTCACATAATTCACATATCCATCTTCCTCCTTGCCAAACTGCACGCAACTCTTATGGATGTTAATCATAATATTGTGCAGGCGCTGATCTACCTCTTCACGTGTCCAGGAGAGGCGCAGTGAGTTTTGGCTCATTTCGAGGCCCGAGGTGGCCACCCCGCCTGCGTTGGCTGCTTTCCCGGGTCCATAAAGGATTTTGTTTTTCAGGAACACTTCCACAGCTGCAGGTGTGGAGGGCATATTAGCGCCTTCCGACACACAAATGCAACCATTCTTTACCAACGTCTTGGCTTCCTCTTCATTCAGTTCGTTTTCGGTGGCGCAGGGCAGGGCAATATCGCACACCTCATTCCAGGGACGTGAGCTGCCTTCTGCATACTTGCAACCATACTGATCGGCATAATCGCGAATGCGCCCACGCTTCACATTTTTAAGATGCATGATAAAGGCCAGCTTTTCGGAATCAATGCCATCCTTATCATAAATGTAGCCATTCGAATCAGAAAGGGTAACCACCTTGCCGCCCAGATCAAGGACTTTCTGTGTGGCAAACTGGGCCACATTGCCCGATCCGCTCACAGCCACAACCTTGCCCTTTATTCCTTCGTTGATGGTGGCCAGCATTTCCTGTGCAAAATACACACAGCCATAACCGGTAGCTTCGGGCCTTATAAGGCTGCCACCGTATTCAATACCTTTGCCTGTCAGCACCCCTGTAAATTCGTTGCGAATACGTTTGTATTGTCCAAACATATAGCCGACTTCACGTCCCCCCACGCCAATGTCGCCGGCAGGCACATCGGTGTCGGGGCCAATGTGGCGGCAAAGTTCTGTCATAAAACTCTGGCAGAAACGCATCACTTCGTTGTCGGTCTTTCCTTTTGGGTCGAAGTCGCTTCCACCCTTGCCACCGCCCATGGGCAGGGAAGTGAGGCTGTTTTTGAAAACCTGCTCAAAGGCCAGGAACTTCAGAATTCCAAGGTTAACAGTGGGGTGAAACCGCAACCCGCCCTTATAGGGACCTATAGCGCTGTTCATTTCGATGCGGTAGCCGCGATTGATCTGCACCTCACCTTTGTCGTCGATCCAGGGCACCCTGAAAATAATGGTCCGCTCGGGCTCGATCATTCGTTCAAAAACTTTGGCAGCCTTGTACTTGGGGTTTTCGTCAAGAAACGGGAAAATGGTCTCGGCCACTTCCTGAACGGCCTGATAAAACTCGGGCTCCGATGGGTTTTTGGCCATTACATAATCCATAAATTTTTTCAGTTGTGCATCCATGAGGTTTGTTTTTTGGGTTTTAAGAAAATATCGTTCACGAAACAATTTTAGTCACTTTTTGAAATGATTAATATTTTTATGGAAAACATATTTTTTTTGTTTTTTTCTTGCATATGTCAATAATTTTTATATAGAATATTTTGACAATAAGGCTTGCGAAAAGAAAACTATTTGTGATGGTAATTTTGTAATTTCATTGCACGAAATTTTTATTATTGCGGCAGCGTAAGGTATAAACCCAGCCGAAAAATGGAAAATAAAGAAGAATCGGGAACAATCAGGGAATCAGGATTTTTTTCAAGCAGCGCTAATCAGGCTCTTTCTATCAGCCAGGAAGAGATACAGCGCTTAATTGCCGAAAAGCGGGAGCGCCTGAAGGAGTTGGGAGCCATCAACCAGACCGTATCTATTTTAAAGGAAGAGCGGCCTGTTGGTGAAATGCTCCGCGAAATTGTGAAAGTACTTCCGCCGGCCTGGCAGTTTCCCGAAAATGCAGTAGCCCGCCTCAAATATGGCCAGGAAGTATATTTGAGCAGCAATCGCTTTCGCGAAAGCCGATGGTCGCAACGCAGGTCGTTCGAAACCATCGATGGACGCGAAGGATCACTGGAGGTTTTTTACCTGGCCGAACACCCCCAGTTGGACGAAGGTCCATTCCTGATGGAAGAGCGTCAGCTCATCAGCAACATTGCCAACCTCATTACCGGCCATCTCAATACTCAGATCGGAAAAAATCTTCTTAAAAAGTCGGCAGCTGACCTTCAGGAGGCTACCCAGTCGCGCAAAGAGCAGGAACATGCAGCCAAAAACCGCCACCTGCTGCAAAAGTTTTTAATAAAGCACAACTCCGACCGCGATATTTATCACGACCTGATGCAATACAAGGTGCGTGAAATTTTGCTGGTTGCCAATCTCTACGATGCATATAACATTGAGCAGGAAGGTCGGTTCTTTGAACAGGTTACCGGCGAATACTACCAGCTAAACCTGTCGTCGGCTCCGCGCATTACAGGCGTTTCCACACCCGAAGAAGCCCTGGAGAAACTACAGGAAAAACATTTCGACCTGGTTATTGTGATGATGGGCGTTGATAAAACGACACCGATTCAATTGAGCCGGATCATTAAGCAGATTTATCCAAGCACTCCCATTTTCCTGCTTCTAAACAACAACAGCGATATTGCCATGTTTGAAGATGGCAACAAGCAAATTGCACCCATCGACAAAATTTTTGTTTGGAACGGCGACTCCAAGGTTTTCCTGGCCATGGTGAAATACAACGAAGATCGCTATAATGTGGAAAACGACATCCGGATTGGGATGGTTAGGGTCATTCTGCTGGTAGAAGATTCTGCACGCTATTATTCGCGCTACCTGCCCATTCTTTATTCCATTGTCATTGAACAGACGCAGCAGCTCATAGAAGAAGTAAATACCGACGAGCTCTATAAGTTGCTGAAGATGCGTGTAAGGCCCAAGGTTTTGCTGGCTTCAAATTACAAGGATGCAGTGCAGCTTTTCAACAAATTCAAGGACAATCTGCTTTGCATTATTTCAGATGCCCGGTTTGAAAAGGACGGCAATTACGCAGACGATGCCGGTATTAGCCTGATCAATTATGCCAAGGAGCAGATACCCGACCTGCCTACAGTGCTGCAATCGTCCGACCCCGCCAATGCTCAAAAAGCCTACGAACTGAAAGCCACCTTCATCAACAAAAACTCAGAGAACCTGAAGCAGGACCTGCAGAGTTTTATCAACTATTACCTGGGCTTCGGAAATTTCGTTTACAAGGACGAAGAAGGCCGCAAAGACATCGCCATTGCCCGCTCCATGAAGGAGTTTCAAAATCATTTGCGCACCATTCCTGAGAAATCGCTCATTTATCATGCCCGAAAGAACCACTTCTCGCACTGGCTTATGGCCCGCGGCGAGATTCAGATTGCCAAGCGAATAAAGCCTTTAAAAGTCGACGACTTTCAGTCGCCCGGCAGCCTGCGCGAGTTTCTGATGAATGTTATTGAAGAATGTATTCGCGACAAGCAAAAGGGTAAGGTGATAAATTTTGAAGAGTCGGCCCTGCTCGACGAAACCAACATCGTGAGCATGGCAAGCGGGTCACTCGGAGGTAAAGGACGGGGCCTGGCATTCATCAACATGCTCATCAACAATTTCAATTTCGCCGAACTGGTTCCCGACATCTGCATACTTTCACCCCGAACCACCATAATCGGCACTGAGGAGTTTGAACGTTTTCTGCAAAATAATAATATTGCCGAAAAGATAACCCACGAAACCGACTACGAAACACTGAAGGAAATTTTCATGGCCGGGCGGCTTACCGAAAGCCTCCAGCGAAGACTTAAAGCTTACCTTTCGATCATTCACCGCCCCTTGGCCATCAGGTCTTCCAGCCTTTTTGAAGACTCCTTAATGCAACCCTTTGCGGGAATCTTCGACACATTTTTGCTGCCCAACAACCATCCCGACATAAAGGTAAGACTCGATCAGGCCATGAACGCCATTAAGCTGGTGTTTGCCTCCATCTTCTCTCCCACTGCTTCGGCCTATTTCCAGGCGGTAAATTATAAAATTGAAGAAGAAAAAATGGCCGTGATCATACAAGAAGTGGTGGGCAATGAGTATGAAGGGTATTTTTATCCTCACATCAGCGGGGTGGCGCAGTCGTTCAACTTTTATCCTTTCTCTTACATGCAGCCCGACGAGGGCTTTGCAGTAGCTGCCGTAGGGTTGGGAAAATACGTGGTGGAAGGAGAAAAAACATACCGCTTTTCACCGGTTCATCCCCAACTCGAAATTTATACCCCGCGCGACCTGTTCAAAAATTCACAGGTGCATTTTTTTGCCATCGACATGAAAAAGCAGGATATAAACTTGCTTGAAGGCGAAGATGCCGGCCTGACAAAACTCGAAATTGACAAAGCCGAAATGCATGGTGCACTAAAACATTGCGCATCCGTATTCGACATCTCCAACGAGCGAATCATTCCCGGCATTACCCACCCTGGACCACGGGTCATCAATTTTGCCAACATTCTTAAGTACGACTACATACCACTGGCAAAAACCATTGAGGTAATCCTGGATATTGTTTCTGAATCGATGGGCACGCCTGTAGAAATTGAATTTGCCGTCGACCTCAACAAAGACAAGCAGGGACGGGCAGCTTTCTACTTGCTGCAGATCAAACCGCTTATCAAAAACATTATTGATACTGAAATTTCCATTGACAAGATTGATAACGAGCGACTGATGCTGTATTCTGAAAACGGCATGGGTAATGGACGAATCGATAATATTTACGATGTTATTTATGTGGATGTGGACCATTTCGACCGCTTGAAAACAGAGAAGATGCGCGATGAAATAGAAATGCTTAACCAGCAAATGGTTAAGGAAAATCGCAAATACATCCTTATTGGGCCTGGGCGCTGGGGCACCCGCGATCGTTTTATTGGCATTCCGGTGGTATGGTCACAGATTTCCAATGCCAGAATAATAGTGGAAGTTAGCCTCGAAAACTTCCCGCTCGATGCTTCCCTGGGCTCGCACTTCTTTCATAATGTCATTTCAATGAATGTGGGATATTTTTCTGTCAAACACAACGACCTGATTGACTATATTAACTGGGACGAATTGAACAAGGCCAGCGTGAAGCAGCAAACGCGCTTTTTCAGGCACGTGCGGTTCGAAAAGCCAGTAGAGGTAGTTATGGACGGCAAAAAACGCGCTTCGCTCATTTACTTCCCACAAGAAGATAATATTGCTGAAAACGAAACCTTATGACCCTGAAATCGAAATACAAATACAACGAACAATTTGCCACGGACCATTACGAATTTGCAGAGATAGCCTACGAGGACCTCATGCAGAAACGCATTATCAACGTATTGCTGATTTGCAGCAACTACGATGCTTTTATGCTCGAGGAAGACGGGCGCATAAACGAAAAGATTTTCCTGGAATACACTTCCAAAAATTTGCGCTACCCACCGCAGTTTACCAAAGCCAGCTCGTCAGAAGAAGCGTTTGAATACCTGGAGAAAAAGGAGTTCGACCTGGTCATAACCATGTTGAATGTAGGTAAGATCGATGCCTTTGAAATGGCCAAAAAGGTCAAAAAACGCTACCCGAAAATTCCCATTGTGGTGCTGACGCATTTTTCGCGCGAGGTTTCTATTAAACTTTCGAACGAAGACCTTAGCGGCATCGACTATGTGTTTTCATGGCTGGGCAACTCCAGCCTGCTGCTGGCCATCATAAAGCTGCTGGAAGACCGCATGAACGCCGAATTCGACATCGATGTGATTGGCGTGCAGGCCATTTTGCTGGTCGAAGACTCTATCAGGTATTATTCATCGTACCTGCCTTCTATTTACAAAGTTATTTTCGATCAGACCAACGAATTGATGACTGAAGGGCTGAACGAACACCGCAAAACAATGCGAATGCGGGCCAGACCTAAAATTTTGCTGGCCAAAACCTACGAAGAGGCCGTCAGCCTTTTTGAGAAATACAATCAGAACCTGCTAGGAGTAATCTCTGATATCAGCTATTCCCGTAAGGGGAAAAGAGACAGCCAGGCGGGCATCAGGTTTGCCCGGCACATTCGAAAAGTGGATAGCCAGATTCCGATCATGCTTCAATCGTCGGACGACTGGCAGGAAGAAATCATGCAGGAGATCAGGGTGGCATTCATAAACAAATATTCTAAAACCCTGTTGGTAGAACTTAAGCAGTACATTCGGGAGAATTATGGCTTTGGCGATTTTGTCTTTAAGGATCCATTGACAAGCCGCGAGGAGGATCGCGCCAACAACCTGCATTCGCTCCAGGTAAAAATTGCCAGGGTGCCCCCAAAAAGCCTTGAATACCATGTTTCAAACAACCATTTTTCGCGTTGGCTCAAAGCCAGGGCGCTTTTTTCTTTAGCCAATGTGTTTGCCGAAAAAAGTCGTGAAGATTTTAACAACATTGAAGAAGTAAGAAACTACCTGATTGACACGATTGCCAACTACCGCCGCATGAAGGGGCGGGGAATCATCGCCAGCCATTTCGACGAGTACGCTGTTTTTACACGCCTTGGCGATGGGCAGTTGGGCGGAAAGGCACGTGGCCTGGCTTTCATTGACTCAGTAATAAACAAGCACAAAATAATGTATAACTGGGAAGGCGTTACGGTGGCCATTCCCCGAACAGTGGTCATTACCACCGATATGTTCGACGAGTTCATGGAAGAAAACAGCTTGTACGACCTGGCCCTTTCCAATACCAGCGACGAGGAGATACTTGACCGTTTTGTGCAGTCGCGCACCCCTTCCAGGCTCAAATCCTACGTCAGAGATATTGTGGGGTTTTTTAATGCCCCTTTGGCCATTCGCTCCAGCAGCCTGTTGGAAGACAGTCATTATCAGCCTTTTGCCGGTGTGTATTCCACATACATGATTCCCAACAACCACGCCGAAAAAACGGTGCGCATGCAACAGCTCGAACAAGCCATAAAAAGCGTGTATGCTTCCGTTTTTTTCCGCGAAAGCAAAGCCTATATTGCAGCTACCAGCAATGTGATCGACGAAGAAAAAATGGCCGTGGTAATACAGGAAGTGTCGGGTCGCTCCTATGGCAACAAGTTTTACCCCACGCTGTCGGGAGTAGCCCGTTCGGTAAACTTCTACCCTATTGAACCAGAACGCTATGAAGATGGCGTGGCCAACATTGCATTTGGCCTGGGAAAAACCATTGTGGAAGGAGGGATTTCTTTGAGATTCTCCCCTAGATATCCTGAAAAATCCTTGCAGCTCTCCAACCCTGAATTTGCTTTGCGCGATAGCCAGAAAGAATTCTACAGCCTTAACCTCGACCCCGAAAAGTTCATCCCCAGCATCGACGATGCTGACAACCTTTTTAAACTCAGGATTAAGGAAGCCGTGTCTGATGCCTCTCTTAAATATGTTGCATCTACCTACGACTACGAGGACCACA
This sequence comes from Bacteroidales bacterium, assembly GCA_019429365.1. Classification (GTDB taxonomy): domain Bacteria; phylum Bacteroidota; class Bacteroidia; order Bacteroidales; family UBA7960; genus UBA7960. Next base: position 13,447 of record JAHYJD010000007.1, read on the forward strand.
TGGTTCGCGATGGTCTTTACGATACTGGAAAAGTCATCGTTACTTTTGCCAATATTCTGAGGCACAATGTTTTTCCTTTGGCAGGTATACTTCAAAACCTGCTCGAGATTGGCCAGAAGGAAATGAACAACCAGGTGGAAATCGAATTTGCAGCCAACATGGATGTACCAACAGGACAAAATAAAGTTTTTTACTTCCTTCAGATCAGACCCGTGGTCGAAATGCAGGAAAAACTCCGCATTAAGGTTAACACCTGCTTCCCCGAAAAGTCTATCATTATCAGCCAGCAGGCTTTGGGCAATGGGCTGATTGAAAACATCCGCGATTTCATTTATGTGAAGCCCGACGCCTTCAATCCGGCCAACACAAAGGAAATAGCAGCCATCATTGACCACCTCAACAGCCAGTTTGTAAGCAACGGTCGCAACTATATTTTGGTAGGACCCGGGCGCTGGGGGTCGGCCGATCCCTGGCTAGGTATACCGGTAAAATGGGCCCAGATTTCGGCCGCACGGCTCATTGTGGAAGCGGGCATGAAGGACTTCCATATCGATCCCAGCCAGGGAACCCACTTTTTTCAGAACCTGACCTCTTTCAACGTAGGGTATTTTACCGTAAATCCCTTTATCGGAGAGGGGCATTACGACCTGGATTTTCTGAACCAGAAAAAGGCCGTTTACGAGGACCAGTTCGTCAGGCATCTTAAATTCCACGACCCTATCATCATTAAAATAGATGGAAGCAAAAAGGCCGGAATCGTTTTAAAACCAGAAAAATAAATTTCCTGGCTTTCCTTTGTTATCTGAAAATTAAGGGCTAATTTCGTCCCGGAAATCAACGTTAATTTTTTAACATCACTCCTATTAAAAACTTTTTAAATCTGTTAAATTATGGACTTAGAAAAGATCATGGCAGACCTGGAGAAAAAAAATCCGGGACAACCAGAATTTCTTCAGGCAGTAAAGGAAGTACTTGAAACGATTGAAGACGTTATCAAAGAAAACCCCAAGTACGAGGCAAACAACATTGTTGAAAGAATTATTGAGCCCGACCGGGTAATCTCCTTCAAGGTAGAATGGCTCGACGACAAAGGCAATGTGAACGTAAACCGCGCTTTCCGCGTGCAGTTCAACAACGCTATTGGTCCTTACAAAGGTGGCATGCGTTTTCACCCCAGTGTAACCCTCGGGGGTCTGAAGTTCCTGGGTTTTGAACAAACCTTCAAGAACGCCCTTACAACCCTGCCCATGGGTGGTGCTAAAGGCGGCAGCGATTTCAACCCTAAAGGAAAATCCAACGCTGAAATCATGCGTTTCTGTCATGCGCTGATGTCAGAACTTTTCAAATATATTGGCCCCGACACCGACATTCCCGCTGGCGACATTGGCGTGGGTGGTCGCGAAATTGGCTACATGTACGGAATGTACAAGAAACTTACCAACACCCACAATGGCGTGTTTACCGGCAAAGGCCGCAACTGGGGCGGCAGCCTCATCCGCCCGGAAGCCACCGGTTTCGGTAACGTTTACTTTGCAGAGGAAATGCTCAAGACCCGCGGCGACTCCATGAAAGGTAAGATCGTTGCCGTTTCAGGTTTTGGAAACGTATCATGGGGCTCAATCATTAAAGCCACCCAGCTTGGTGCCAGAGTGGTTACCATTAGTGGTCCCGACGGTTACGTATACGATCCTGATGGCATCAGCGGAGAAAAAATCGACTACCTGCTCGAGCTGCGCGCCTCCAACCAGGACATCGTGAAGCCATACACCTATGAATTCCCCAATGCCCAGTTTTTCGAAGGCAAGCGTCCTTGGGAAGTAAAGTGCGATGTAGCCCTCCCATGCGCTATCCAGAACGAACTCAACGCCCAGGATGCCCAAAACCTGGTTAACAATGGCGTAATTTGCGTTTCTGAAGGTGCCAACATGCCCTGCACCCCCGAAGCCATGGAAATTTTGCTTAAGGCAAAAATCCTTTACGCTCCCGGAAAAGCCTCTAACGCCGGTGGTGTAGCCACTTCGGGCCTGGAACAGACCCAGAATGCCATGAAACTGAACTGGACTGCCGAAGAAGTGGAAGAAAAACTTCGCCAGATTATGATAAACATCCACGAAGCTTGTGTGAAGCACGGCAAGGAAGAGGATGGATACGTTAACTATGTGAAAGGCGCCAATGTGGCTGGCTTTATAAAAGTTGCCGACGCCATGATCGATCAGGGCGTTATTTAAGCTCAATTCATTCAGAGAAAAAAAAGCTGTGCGGAAAACCGCACAGCTTTTTTTATAAAAATAAACGACATATGCAAGAAATATTTTTTAAAAAAATATTTTTTTAAATCTGATCAAAATCTTCAATTTTCCTTAATTTTCGCCCATAAACCAAAACACAGGTTACATGCGAGTGAAAAGGATTGCCCCCGAACCCGTTGCCCCTGTTGCCGAACCCAGTGTCGACCTTTCGTTAATAGACTCATTAATAGCGAAATACAAAGGGAAACAAGGCAACCTCATTCCCCTCTTACAGGGCACACAAGAAATTTTTGGCTTCATTCCGCGCGAAGCTTTCCTGAAACTGCACAGCGACACCGGTCTCAGTCTCAGCGAGCTATACGGGGTGGCAACCTTCTATGCACAGTTCAGGCTTACCCCTTCCGGGAAACACATAATTAAAATGTGCCACGGTACTGCTTGCCATGTGCAGAGTGTAACTGCCATTACCGACGAGCTGCTCGATTTCCTTGAGGTAAAAGACGGTGAGACTACCAGCGATGGATTGTTTACCATCGAAACAGTGGCCTGTCTGGGTTGCTGCTCCCTGGCACCGGTGATGATGATCGACGAGGAGACCCATGGTAAGCTCACCCCAAAGGAAGCATTGAAAATCATTAAAGAAATACGGCGCAACGAAGCCCTTTAAACCTTAAAGCCAGAGTGTATGAAAAAGACAACCGTAATAGTGGGTTTGGGAAGTTGCGGCATAGCTGCAGGGGCTGGAAAAACTTTCAGTGAGTTTCAGCGGATAAAGGCCGCCGACAAACTCGATTTCGAGCTTAAAAAAACCAGTTGCGTGGGTATGTGTTTCCGCGAACCCCTGGTGGAAATCATCGACGAAAGCGGAAGCTACCTTTACGGACAGGTCGACCCAGCCAAAGCCGACGAGATCATCGAAAAACATATAAAAAACTTTTCTCCCATTCCTGAATACATTGTTCAGAGCGAGAGGTTCCCCACTCCCGAGCAGTCGTTTTTCGAGGGGCAGGTAAAAATTGCGCTTCGCAACTGCGGGCATATGGATCCTGAGAACATTGAAGAATACGAAGCCCGCAATGGTTACGCAGCTATTCGCAAAATTGCAAACAACTTTATGAATCCCGATCAGGTGATACAAATGGTTATCGATTCGGGCATGCGTGGCCGCGGAGGCGGTGGTTTTTCCACCGGCATGAAATGGAAGTTTGCCCGCAACTACGACGCTCCGCAGAAGTACGTGATTTGCAATGCCGACGAGGGTGACCCGGGCGCTTTTATGGACCGCTCCATACTCGAGGGCGACCCACACGGCGTGCTGGAAGGGATGATTATTTGCGGCTATGCCATTGGCGCCAGCGAAGGTTACATTTATTGCAGGGCCGAATACCCACTGGCCATTAAGCGCCTGAACATTGCCATTGAACAAGCCCGCAAAAAGGGTTACCTGGGCAAAGGCCTCTTTGGTATAGAGCATTTTAATTTCGACATTAAAATTAAAGAAGGCGCAGGAGCTTTTGTGTGCGGTGAAGAAACCGCCCTGATCGCCTCCATCGAAGGCAGGCGTGGCATGCCACGGCGCAGACCGCCATTCCCGGCCCAGTCGGGTCTGTGGAAAAGTCCTACCAACATTAACAATGTCGAGACCTTCGTCAACATTCCATGGATCATCTTCAACGGACCGCAGGCATATGCTGCCATGGGCACCGAAAAGAGCAAGGGCACCAAGGTTTTTGCCCTTACCGGAAAAATTAAGCACGGCGGCCTTGTTGAAGTTCCCATGGGCATGACCATCAGAGATATTATATACAACCTTGGTGGCGGAATTGCCAATGGTAAGAAGTTCAAAGCTGTGCAGCTGGGCGGCCCTTCGGGAGGCTGTGTCCCAGAATACCTCTCGCACACCCAAGTCGATTACGACTCGGTAAACGCCACCGGCGCAATCATGGGATCAGGCGGCATGGTGGTTATGGACGAGACTACTTGTGTGGTGGATATTGCGCGTTTCTTCCTCGATTTCACACAGAAAGAGTCGTGTGGGAAATGTACATTTTGCCGCATTGGCACCAAGCGTATGCTCGAAATCCTGACGCGGATTACACAAGGCGAAGGCCAAGAAGGCGACATCGAACTGCTTGAAGAACTCGCCCACAACATCAAGGACGGATCATTGTGCGGGCTTGGACAAACAGCACCTAACCCGGTGCTTACCACCATCAAATATTTCCGCGACGAATATGAAGCACATATCCGCGACAAAAAGTGCCCGGCACTTAGCTGCAAAAAACTACTTACATACAAGGTCGACCAGGAGAAATGTACGGGTTGCATGGCCTGCACCAAAGGCTGTCCGGTCGATGCCATCGAAGGCGGCAAGCGCGAACCCCATTTTATCCTGCAGGAAGTTTGTATTAAATGCGGTGTATGCTTCACCAAATGCAAGTTTGGCGCTATCCAATTAAGTTAAGAATTTCCGTTCCGAAAAAAATATCTTATGAGTAAACTTAATATCATTCTCAACGGACGCATTGTGCAGGGGCTTCCCGGCGAAACCATTCTGGAGCTGGCTCGCCGACAAGGCATTGAAATACCCACCCTTTGTCACGACGATCGCCTGGAGCCCTTTTCTTCGTGTTACGTTTGCGTAGTGGAGGTGGAAGGCATGCGCGGTTTGCAGCCATCCTGTTCTACCAAGATCACCGAGGGCATGCGCATAGAAACGGAAAATGAAAGGGTGAAAAAATCCCGAAAAATGTCGCTGGAGCTTATGGCCAGCAACCATTATGCCGATTGCGTTGCACCTTGTCGCGAAACTTGCCCGGCCGGAGTAGATGTACAGGGCTATATTGCCATGATCAACAAAGGCATGCATCGCGAGGCTGTGGAGCTGATAAAAAACACCAATCCCTTGCCAGCCATTTGTGGAAGGGTATGTGTGCGTCCATGCGAACTGGCCTGCCGCCGAAACCTGGTCGAAGGTGTGGGTGTGGGCATCGACTACCTGAAACGTTATACTTCCGATATTGATCTGGAATCGCATGTTCGCTTCCTGCCGAACCAGAAACCCGAAACCGGCAAAAGAGTGGCTATCATTGGAGCTGGTCCGGGAGGGCTAAGCGCCGCATTCTTCCTGGCAAAAGAAGGCCATCATGTAGAAATTTTCGAAGGAAACGCACATGCCGGAGGCATGCTCAGATATGGCATTCCGCCATACCGCCTGCCAAACGACATTATTGACAAGGAGGTGGAAGGCATAACTGCCCTTGGCGTGGAAATCCATTACCACATGAAGTTAGGCGAAAACCTCAGCTATGCCGAACTAAAAAGCAACTTCGATGCCGTGATTCTGGCCATTGGCTCACAAAACGGCACCCGTATTGGCTGCGAAAACGATGATGCAGGGAATATCTTTTCGGGGATCGACTTTTTGCGCAACATGGAGGCCACCGGGCAGAAATACGACTTCAGCGGCAAAAAAGTAGGTGTGATTGGCGGAGGTAATACGGCCATGGACTGCTGCCGCACCGCAAAACGATGCGGTGCAAAGGAGGTAACCGTAATTTACCGTCGTACCGAAAAGGAAATGCCTGCCAACCCTATTGAAATACACGAGTCGAAACTCGAAGGAATCAACTATCTGTTCCTTACCGCCCCGGCCAGGGTAAACCCAGATGATAACGGCAACATAAAGTCTTTGACTTGCTTCCGGATGGAACTGGGCGAGCCAGATGCCTCAGGCAGGCGCCGCCCCGTTAAGGTCGAAGGCTCAGACTTTGATGTGGAGCTCGACATTGTACTGGCGGCCATTGGACAAAAAACCAACGTTAATTTCATCAACGACATTAGCAACCATGCCGGGCAGGAACTTATCATTAACAAATGGGGCGACATTGCTGCTGACCCGAAAACCCTGCGCACCAGTATCGACAACGTGTTTGCCTGCGGCGATGGGGTAACCGGTCCTGCCACACTCATCGAGGCCATTGCTCAAGGACGTTTAGCGGCACAGAGCTGCAACAAATACCTGCACGGGAAGGAAGTTACTCCGCCACCATACGAATTCCTGAGCAAACGCGACAACTTCCAGGAACAGCTTAAATCTGATTATGAGGCCTGGTATGAAAAACAGTGGCGCGAAGAAATGCCTACACTCGACCCAGCTGCCCGCGACAACTTTGAGGAAGTGGAACTGGGTTATACTACGGATGCTGCCATAAAGGAAACACGCAGATGCATGGAATGCGGCTGCAGCGAACTCTATACCTGCGACCTGAAAAAGTATTCCACACATTACGAGGCCCGGCAAGAACACTTTAAGGGTGACTTTCGCAATTACCAGGTGCGGTTCGATCATCCGTTTGTGGAGATCGACAACAACAAGTGTATCCTTTGCAGTCGCTGTGTGCGTATTTGCGATGAAGTGGTGGGTGCTAAAGCCCTGGGACTGATCAATCGCGGCTTCGATACCTTTGTGGCTCCCAGCCTGGGAGAATCACTGCTGCATACCAATTGCGAGTCATGCGGAATGTGTATCGACACTTGCCCTACCGGCGCCATTACTGAGAATGTACCCTTCAAACCCGGCCCGGTTCCCCTCGATACTTTTAAAACCATTTGTAATTATTGCTCGGTGGGTTGCCAAATCAATCTCCATCACAAATCGGGTTTCTTTGCCAGGGCAACGGGTAGTAAAGGTTTGATCAACAAGGATGGCAGCATTTGCCGCTACGGGAAATTCGGCTATCGCTACCTGAACGACCAAAGCCGGATCACCAAACCGCTTCTCAAAGAAAACGGAAAATTCAAACAAATCAGTTTCGATAAGGCATTTGAAATCATAAAGGAAAAGATTACCAAGGCCGATCCTGCCCAAACCGCATTTTATGTGGGTGCACGACTGACCAATGAAGAAATGTACCTTGCCCAAAAAATTGCCCGGACCGGAGCCAAAACCAATAATATATCGAGTTTTCATTATATGGATCGTGGCTCGGGTTATTCTGAAAACAGCAGAAACAACGTGCCTTTCGATCAGATTTATTCGGCCCGCCTGATTTATATCATGGGCAGCGAACTAAATATGGAAAATGCCGTGCCTGGATTTTATGTCAATAATCTGAGGCAAACAAACGGAATCAAGGTGGAGGTTATTACCTCTCAGGAGCCAAGCAGCTTAGAACATAAAGCCGATGCGCTGTTGCGAATAAAATCTTACGAACATTTCCTCAGGGCAGCAAACCATTACATACTGAGCAAACAATTGCAAAACAGCGTTTTTATTGATGACCATTGCAATGGGTTTGAGGAATATCAAGAGGTTTTGTTGGCTGAAGATTTTGATAGTTTACTGGAAAAAGCTGGCTGTAGTAAGATTGAGCTGGCCACTTTCGTGGAAAACTATAATAATGAGCACCAAGCCGTGATCCTTTTTTCTGAGAAACATTTAAGCTCCGGTGCCTGCCACGAAATGCACAACCTGGCTTATCTAACCGGAAAATCGGGAAAGAATGCAAGTGGATTGATCAGCTTGAAGGAAAAGAACAATTCCCAGGGACTGTTTGACATGGGCGCATGCGCGGCCATAGCCCCTGGCGGAAAAAATATGACCTCCGGAAAGGTTCGGGAACACCTCCAAAAAGAGTGGAAAATCAGCGAGTTGCCAGATGAAATCAACCAGGACCAATGGTCATTGCTAAGAAACGGCCTGATTAAGAACGCTTTCATTCTTAGCGAAGACCCCGTTGGATGCGCCATTAAAAAGGAAGAAATTCAGCAAATTCTGGAGAAAATTGATTTTCTTGTGGTTCAGGATCTCTTCTTGAGCGAAACGGCAGCCATGGCCGACCTGATTTTGCCGGCATCGCTGCACTTCGAAACCGGAGGTAGTTTTACCAACACCCAGAAGTTTATTCAGCAGTTTGATGCCACCTTTGCCTCTGCTAATGAAATGAGTAGTTTTGAACAGCTGCAAAGGCTGGGCAAATCACTGGGATTGGAATTAAACTATGAGAGTCCGGCCGCTGTGCTGCTGGAGGCTGCCTCCGTTATTCAACGTGCACCTGAAAATGGCTGGGTACCCTACCGCTTTGTTACCCCAACCTCCGTCCACCCGCCCCGCCGCTTCGACCATGGTTGCGATTACCTGGTGAAGTATTTTGACGATGCATGGGAAAAAGCATTTAACCATTAAAAAGAAAAAGTATGAAAACCTTCAGTTCGCTCGATGAGATCCTCGACTTTGCCATGAATGCCGAGCAGGAAGCCGTTGATTTCTACACTCAGCTAGCCACACAGCAGAAAAATCAGCAAATAAGGGAAGTTTTCCTGGAATTTGCACGGGAGGAAGTGAACCACAAGGCTCGTCTGCAGAAAATAAAAGACGAGCGGCTTTTCGACATGGAGGTGGAAAAGGTAACCGACCTGAAGATTGCCGATTATGTAATCAGCGCCAAGCCCTCGCCCAATATGGAATATGCTGACGCGCTGGTGCTGGCCATGAAAAAGGAAAAGGCTGCTTTTAAGCTATATACCGCCCTTTCTGAGCGCACCCACAATACCGAACTCAGCAAGGTATTCAAGGCACTTGCCATTGAAGAATCGAAACACAAACTTCGCTTCGAACTTGAATACGACGAATATGTGATGCGCGAAAACTAAACAAAAAGCCATTCCCAAAAATTCAGGGAATGGCTTTAAAAATGTATGTGTGACATCAAATCACCAGGTAATCATTACTCACTCTTAACTTTTATGGTGCAGCCAATGGCGCGGGTAACTGATGGCTCGGGGGTTTTGCCTGCCATAAGTGCATGGATGGCGTTGGCCAGGTACCTTTCACTAACCTGGCTGGCATCGCGCGGACTGTCGTCGATACCACCGATATAGGCTACTTTGAGGTCTGTGCCAACACGTTCGAGCAAATATACGTGGGGAGTGTGGGTTGCACCATATTTGGGATAAATCTTCTGACCATCGTCAAAAACATAGGCAAAAGGAAACCCCTTTTCCTTGGCACGGACCTGCATTAATTCATAAGAATCCTGTGGCTGAACCTCCGGATCATTAGGATTGATTGCAATTACCGGAAAACCTTTGGGTGCAAACTCATTGTGCAGTTCGATCATGCGATCTTCGTAGGCAACTACAAAGGGACAGTGATTACATGAAAAAATCACTACAAAACCTTTGGCATCAGGGTAGTCGGCCATGGATATGTACTTACCGTCCACATTGAGCAAACGGAAATCGGTTGCTACATCACCCACCTTATAACCTTGGGCAAAACTGGCGGCTGCCAGAAAAAGAATACTGAGAAAAATACTCACTCGCTTCATTGTAATTGGATTTAGTTTATTAATTGTTGAATTAATGCTTCAAGTTCTTCAAAATGGAATTCGCGCTGATAAAAACCTCTGAAATCCTTGCTATATATAACTGTTGCAGGAATTGCCCCGGTCCATTCTTCACTGACAAGAGGGATCCAGCGGTTGGGGTTTCTTTCGTCTAAAAGAATAACCTCACTTTGCACATTCATATCGCTGACAAAAGGGATTACCCTGGACTCAAGCTGATTGGGGAAGTCAAGGCTTACCAGAAGCACTTTGACCTTTTTGCTTTCATACACTTCATTCAGTTTTTCAAAGGCTGGAATCTCACGTACACAAGGCGCACACCAGGTTGCCCAGAAATTCACCACATACACACTGTCGGTTTCCAGGTAAAGCATTGGCTCAAACTCATCAAAACTCAACACCTTGATGACTTGACCATTCCTGGCATGGATAACACTTTGAAAACTAAAGAAAAAAACAGAAATCAGGATCAGGTTACGAAAAGTTTGTCTCATATTTTTGGTAAGAAATTGTCAATTAGACATATACCTTTATCGACACTCGTAATTTAAAAAGGTTTAAAAGCAAAAGACTAACAACAAAATAAAATGTTTGTTTAACTCCGGGAGCAGGTATTTTCCATTTCAAAAAAAAAGGCCATCACAAGGACGGCCTTTTGGATATAAGAGTTTAATTCTATTTGGCGTATGCCACGGCCCTTGTTTCCCTGATCACGGTAATTTTAATTTGTCCGGGATAGGTCATTTCAGTCTGAATTTTTTTGCTGAGGTCGTACGAAATTTGTTCGGCATCCTTATCTGAAACCTTTTCGCTGCCAACAATAACGCGAAGTTCACGGCCAGCCTGTATGGCGTATGTCTTGACCACGCCGGGGTACGAAAGGGCCAGTTCCTCAAGATCGTTAAGCCGCTTGATGTAGGATTCGACCACTTCGCGCCTCGCACCGGGCCTGGCACCAGAAATGGCATCACAAACCTGGATAATGGGCGAAATCAAACTTGTCATTTCCACTTCGTCGTGGTGGGCACCAATGGCGTTCACAATTTCGGGATGTTCCTTAAATTTTTCAGCCAGTTTCATGCCCAGCATGGCATGAGGAAGGTCGGGCTCGTTGTCGGGCACCTTGCCAATATCGTGCAATAAACCTGCGCGCTTGGCCAGTTTAGGATTAAGCCCAAGCTCAGAGGCCATGGTGGCAGCCAGGTTGGCCACTTCCTTGGAGTGCTGCAATAAGTTCTGACCATAAGAAGACCGGTATTTCATTTTACCGATCAGGCGGATAAGTTCGTGGTGGAGGTTGTGAATACCAAGGTCGATGGCAGTGCGCTTTCCAACCTCAATAATTTCCTGGTCAATTTGTTTTTTAACCTTAGCCACTACCTCTTCGATACGTGCAGGGTGAATGCGACCATCAGTAACCAGCTTGTGCAGCGACAGGCGGGCAATTTCGCGACGCACCGGATCAAATCCGCTTAGAATAATAGCTTCGGGCGTGTCGTCCACAATAATTTCAATGCCTGTGGCGGCTTCCAGGGCACGTATGTTGCGCCCTTCACGGCCAATGATGCGGCCTTTTACTTCATCGTTTTCAATCGGAAAAACTGAAACGGAGTTTTCAATGGCCACTTCTGTAGCCGTACGCTGCAATGAGTGGATCACCAGTTTACGAGCCTCGTTATGGGCGGTAAGCTTGGCTTCATCCATCATATCCTTAATAAAAACCTGTGCTTCCGACTGGGCTTCAGACTTCAGGGTTTCAACCAGTTCGGATTTTGCTTCATGGGCAGACAAGCCACTAATTGATTCGAGCTTCTCGAGCTGCTGTTTGTAAGTTTTCTCCAGATCGGCTTGCTTTCGCGAAACTATTTCCATCTGGTTGCTTAGGTTCTCCTGGAGGGCATTCACTTCTTTTTGCTTGCGCTGGTAGTCCTCCATTCGCTGAGAGTAACCAAGTTCTTTTTGCTTAAGCTTGCTTTCGGCAGCATTAATCTCCTGGGTCTTCTCAAAAACATATTTCTCGTGTTCGGCTTTAAGCTGGAGGAACTTCTCCTTTGCCTGCAGCATTTTTTCTTTCTTCAGCACTTCAGCTTCCGAAACGGCTTCTTTCAGAATATGCTGGCTTTTCTTTACGATAGCCTTCCGCATAATGGTACCGGCAATAAGCCCTCCCAAACCGAGCGAAACCACTGCGATAATGCCGTAGATTAATATTTCCATATTCGCATTTTAGTTTGTTTAGTAAATAAAAAAACCCGCAATTAATTCAAGAGGGTTTATAGAAACCCCAGTAATACAGGTTTTAGGGGTCGGTGTATTTCGAACGTCCACTGTCCACTAGGGACCGCCCAAGGCGAACCATGGGTGGTGAGGCCTGTTCTAGAAACACCAAACGTGTCCTAAAGTTTAATTGTGTTGAGTTTCACAAACGTATTCTTGAATTAATGCGGGTGTACCAAGAATATTTTCAAAGAGCGTTAGCTTTCTTTCAGCTGATCGTCCAGTATCCGTTCAAGCTTGAGCAGTTTTTCATTCAGTTGGGCCTGTTTTTCGGCCTTGTCCTTAACACTAAGGCTATCTACCGCAAACTGTAGCGTTACCATTGCCAGCAGGTCTTGTTTGTCCCTGAAGGCGAAAGTGCTGCCATATTCGGTCATTTTTTCCTTTATCAATCGTCCGGCTTCCCGGAAAATCTGCTCCTCCTCTTCACTTTTTACGCTGAGCCGGTAAGGGCGGTCAGCAATTATAACGGATATTAACTGTTCTTTCATGAATCCCAGCAGGGCTTATCTGTTTAAAAGCGCGTAACACTTCTCGATTTCCCGCAAAAGTTCGTTCACTTTTTGCCGTGCCTGTAACGAATCGTTTTTTCCCAATAAGAAAGTTAGATGGTTGTTTGCCATTTTTTCTTCCATTTGTTGTATCCGGGCGGCTTGCTCATTGAGCTGTTTCCTTAATTGCTCCTGGTCAGTTTCAAGGTTTGTTATCTTCTCCTTAAGCTGCCGGTTGCGTAAGACCAGCTTCTGGGTTTTGTTGATAATGCCCTCAACGGTAAGCCCCAATTCGTCCATTCCTTTTCGGCATTAAGCGTTGCCACAAATGTAAAATATTTCCTCTAAATTAAGAAGATTTTTTGAGCTGTCAAAGCTTTTATATTAAATCCAGGGGCGTGAATCTTGGTTTTTTGTGAAAATTTTTCAAACTTTAATCTTTGATTTTTGATAATGAACCTATTGACCACTATGAAAGAAGAATTTATTTCGTATCTGTGGGTAAACAAGCTGCTTTTTCCAGACAAACTGGCTACAACCCGGGGTGAAGCAGTGCAGGTATTGCAGCCAGGGCAGATTAACCGCGACGCTGGTCCTGACTTTTTTGCTGCACGGGTCCGAATCGGAGCCACGCTTTGGGTGGGCAATGTAGAGATACATGTGCGCAGCTCGCAATGGAATCTGCATGGTCATCATTCCGATGCCGCCTATGATAACATTATCCTGCATGTGGTTTTTGAACACGATAAGGAGGTGGTGAACTCGCGTGGTGAAATAATGCCGGTACTTGAGGTTAAAAGTTTTTTCGAACACAAACTGCTCGAAAATTATCAGCGCTTGCAGGCTTCAAAAGCCTGGGTGCCCTGTGAGCGGCACATTGGTGAAACCGACCGCCTGATTCTGAATAACTGGCTGAGCCGCCTGCTGGTGGAAAGGCTGGAAAGAAAATCGGGCGATGTGCTTCATTTTCTCGAATATTTTGGCAACGACTGGGAACAAGTTTTTTATTTCCTGCTGGCGCGCAACTTTGGATTTAAGGTCAACGCCAGCCCCTTTGGTTTGCTGGCCCAGCGCACGCCCTACAATTTGCTGGTTCGAAACCGTAATAATCTCACAGCCCTTGAGGCGCTGCTTTTCGGACAATCAGGCTTACTTAACGAGGGCCAACAGGATGTTTACCCACGCAGCTTGATGGCCGAATACCGCCACCAGCAAAAAAAGCATGACCTGAAACCAGTCGATTTAAAACTCTGGAAGTTTGCCCGGCTGCGTCCGGTAAATTTTCCTACCATCAGAATTGCTCAGTTTGCCATGCTCATCCACCAAACCGGCCACCTTTTCCGAAACATGGTCGAAACAAAAAAACCACAAGATATTCACCAGCAATTCAAAATAAAAGCCTCACCATATTGGAACGATCATTATGTATTTGACAAGCCTTCGCAAAAAAGGGAAAAGCATCTCGGAAAGGAGGCTGTTAACAACATCATAATAAACACGGTGGCCCCGGTATTATTTATCTACGGGAGGCAAAGCATGCGCCCGGAACTTTGCGACAAGGCCATGAATCTGTTACAGGAAACGCCCGGAGAAAACAATGCGATTGTCAGGCAATGGGAAAGCCTTGGCGTTAGCGCCCAGCATGCCGCCGATTCGCAGGCCTTGCTGGAACTGAAGAAATATTACTGCACCCCGAAAAAATGCCTGCAATGTCCCATTGGGCATATGATTTTAAAACGCTGATCAACCTCAGTCGATTATCTGTATTTCATAGGTCAGGTCAATGGCCTTTGCCAGGGTAGCACTCACCCCGCAATATTTGTCTTTCGAGAGTTGAACAGCCCGCTCCAGTTTATCGAGTGGAAGGTTTTTTCCTTTAAAAACGTATATAACATGCATGGAAAGGAAGTCTTTGGGCAGCTCATCCCTAATATTGCCATCCACTTTGATGCTGAGGCCTTTAATATTTACCCGCATTTTCTTCAGAATGTCGACCACATCAATAGCGGTGCAACCAGCCAGCGAAACCATCATTAAAGGCTTCGGTCGCATCCCCCTGGGCTTTCCCGAATTTTCCATATCGGCATCAATCATAATTTTATGGCCTTCATTGTCAACTTCAAAAACAAGATCTTCCAGCCAGTTCAGTTCAACAGACCTCTTCATAGGTTATTATTTTAAATGATTTAATTCTTTCTTTCGGGTTTTCTTAGGACCGGCTCTCACCTATCGGAAATACAATCTTCACGGTGGTGCCGGCATTTTGCACAATTTCCATAACGCCATTTACCTGATCTTTCACCAGCACCTCGACCAGAGGCAAGCCGTTGGTTTGCAAATTATTTACATCAAACTTTTGAGGTAGGCCCTTTCCGTTGTCAATTACTTCGAGATAACATTGACCAGCATCCTGATAAAAGTTGATCGTTAGTTTTGGGGGAAGCTGATCTCCTTTTTTCCTTCCCCTTAGATTGAAGGCGTGCGAAAGGGAGTTACTGATTATCTCGTTTACAATAATTCCTAAGGGGACGGCATGGTCGATATCAAGAAATATTTCGGAAAGATTCAGGTCAATTTCCACCTCATCTTTTCTCCTGTAAAACCCGGTAAGCTGGCCTACAATCATGCGCAGAAATCCCGAAAAATCGACCTCGGAGTAGTTGATAGAAAGGTACAAGTGATGATGCACCAGCAAAATGGCACGCACCCGTTGTGCCAACTCACTAAATTTCTGGTTTACCTTGCTGGGGTTGCCTTTGGTGATATGGGCATTGATCAGGGCAACAATCAGGTTCATATTGTTCTTCACCCTGTTATGAATCTCATTGATAAGCACTTCCTTTTCAGCAATATCAGCCTTGATCTTTTCCTCCACTTTCAATCGCTCGGTCATCTTAATCTGCAGTTCTTTATACGAGTTTGCCAGTTGGATGCTGCGTTCCTTAACCCGGGCCTCAAGCACCTCGCTCATGCTGCGAAGCTTGTTCTCGATTTGCTGCCGTATGATAATTTCGTTGCGTAGCTTTATGGCTTCGCGATTATCCTGCCCGAAAACCATCAGTCCCACCACATCTTCAAAGTTGTCTTTAACGAGGATCAGCGAAATATTTACAGCAATGTATTCGCCCTTTGCCGATCTCAGGCTCAGCTCAGCGGGCCCGGAATACCCCTTGCTAACGGCCCATTCGGCAAACTTTTCCAGTTCGCGTTCTTCAGCAAAAAAAGATGACACCTTTCGGCCAATAATATGGCGGCTTCTCATTTGCAGCAGGTCTGATGTAAACGAATTGGTACGGGTAACCTGCCCCTGAAGGCTACAGAAAAACAACACCTGGTTGGTACGGCCAATAACTTGCTCAGCCGCCAGGGCAGGCGTAAGGGCAAAAAACCGCAGCCTGAGCATACCATAAGCTATTCCGCCAAGCCAAAAAACCGAATAAATATGCGAAAGGTTATTAAGACCAATAACACCACCCATGGGTAGGATAAGGTCGCTAATAATACCAAACGTAAAAGCAATGGTAAGGGGAAAGAAAATTATATTGAACTGTGCCACTTCTGCAGGCCGGTTCATGCCACGGCGCCACCAAAGCAGCAGAAAAAACAACAGCCCCAGCGAAACAAACAGATAGGCATAGCTGGCCCCAATAAAGAAAGAAAAACTGGAGGTTGCACTAAAGTGGTCGATGAAAAAAATCCGTTCAATGTTTCCGGGAACAAACAGCATGAATCCCACAAGCGTAAGGCCAATGGCAAATAATAGCCTGAACAACCATTTTTTCAATCGATTGCTTTTTGGCAAATCGGTGAGTAGCGAGATAAACCTAATAAGGATAGGGAGATAAAGAAAAGTGCTGGCCGCTGCAAAAGGAAAGAAAGGATAGCCGCCATATAGGCGTGAGCCTGGGTCGAACACCACATGTCCGAAAGACCACGTTGCAAAAACCAGCGAAACAGCGAAAAACCAGCGATTCAGGGCGGCCGAAGGGTTTTTTAAGAACACAAACAAACCCAGTTCAAGGTACAAGATCAGCACCGTAAGAGATAATATTGAAATCAGGTTAATCTGCATTTTTTATTCCGGCTTATTTCTCGAATTTCAAAATAAAGGATGTTCCGTATGACACTCTGTGGATCAGGCGCCCCTTCAAATGATCTTTTACCAGCACATTTACCAGGCCTAAGCCTGAAGAACCATCTCCTCCCGAAAGCGGGTCCTTGGCAAGGCCAACTCCATTATCACTTATCAGCAAGGTATATTCGTCCTGGCGTTTGTAAAATTCCACATTGATGGTACCCACCTGCGGGCCTTTATCCTTGCTTCTCTCGGCAAGCGGAAAAGCATGTTGCAAAGCATTGGTAAGCAACTCAGTGTATATGATTCCGCAGGGAATAGCCTGATCAATTTCCAGAAATTCGTTGCCCACATTCAGTCTGAAGATAACATTCTTGCCTGCGCCTTGGTTGGCATAAATCTCACCCGTTGAATTTTTGATAAAATCACTGAAGTTTATCCGTGAGAGATTTTTGGAAGCATAGAAATCTTCGTGTATGGCCGAAATGCTGCGGATACGCTCTGCTATACGCTTAAGTTTTTCCCTGGCTGAGGTATCCATATCCTTATGGAATCCGAGCATATTGGTAAGGGAAATAATAATCTGAATGTTGTTTTTTACACGGTGGTGAATTTCTTTAACCAGTTGAATTTTCTCCTGCAGGTCTGACGATATCTGCTGTTCGGCCCTTTTCTTTTCCAGTATTTCCTTTCCCAGTTTCTGATTGGCATCAAAAAGTTCCTGGGTGCGTTTCTCAACAAGCATTTCCAGGTCTTGCCTGATTTGCGTAAGCGCTTTTTCGTTGCGGGTTCGTTCGGCCACCTCTTGCTGAAGCTTCACCTTTTGACGCAGGTCGACTCCAAGCAACACCATCCCTAAGAAATTTCCCAAGTAATCGTCAATCCTGACAAGAGTGATCACCACAGGAATGGGCTGGCCCGTTCTGGGAAAAAGTTCGGTGGAAATTTCGGGCACATCATGCCGAAAACGAGCCTGGCGGGTTAGCTCCTTAATGGTAGAGTGATCACGAAAAAGTTTTTCAGGAGAAAGCCGCATGATCTCGTAACTATTGAATTTGAGATTATCAAGGCAATAACGGTTCACTGAATAGATGCGCCCCTGCTGATCGAAATATATAACAAACTCGCGAAGGTGATTGGTGATAAGGCGAGAAACGATATCGACCGAAAAAACTTGCTGCCGGAGGCTAACCACAGCAAAAAACAGACCCAAACCCATTGGAATGGCATTGACATGGGCCAGCGGACCTATTTCTGTTAAGCCAAAGTATGGCAGAATAATATTTGTAAGGAAGCTAAGAAAAACAAACCCCAGCATACCTCCCAAAATAAAGTTAATCTGAAGTTTCTGCCTTCTCTGGCTTACATCTTTCCGCCATTTGTAAAGGATAAAAATAGCAATGAAGGCCGCCAGCAGCAGATAGGCAACAAAAAGGTAAAACCAGAACGATCCTGAATTAAGGTAGTAATACCTTACCCCATCAACAAAAAAGAACTGCTTAAGGGAGTATGGATGGATTTGAAACCTGATGAAAGGTGCCACTGCCATAGGTACGAGCAAAAACCAAATGATTTGACTAATGAATTTGTCCTCTTTATTCGAAAGACGATATATGAGGAGGGCTGTAAAAACCGGAAATCCCAGCCAGCCCAATGATGCCGCACGGTCGAACTTGTAAATCAGGTCAAGATCGAGGGTGACATGCTGGAGGAAGTTAAAAAAGGAGAAAAAAGAAAAAGAAAGGGAAAAGAAAAAGAAAGCCCATTTAATTTTTGATGGTTTCAGAATAAAATGAGCGATAATTAATGCCTGGAAAAAAAGCAAAAAGCTTACGAATGAAAGAATTGCGTAAACATTCATTTTCCGGGCAGATTGTTTATTTTAGATAAGAATAAGCAACATCAAATATCTGATTAATTTTCGAGTTTAAGAAATTATTAGCCAAGGTGCCCAATAAAAAACCCCGGAAGAAGATCGTCCGGGGCCTGAAGTTTGTAATCTGAATATTTTTAATCGTCCTGGTCGGCCAGAAAACGCTCAGCCTCAATGGCAGCCATGCAACCTGAGCCTGCCGCTGTAACTGCCTGCCGGTAAACATGGTCCTGAATATCGCCGGCAGCAAAAACCCCTGGCAACTTGGTCTGTGTGCTATCAGGTTTGGTTATCAGGTAACCGTTTTCGTCCATATCGAGTTGCCCTTTAAAAAGTTCACTATTGGGCTTATGACCAATGGCAACAAAAAACCCTTCAATGTCGAGGCGGCTTTCTTCGTTGGTCTTTACGTTTTTAAGGATTGCACCATTTACGGTTTTATCGCCCACAATCTCAACAGGAACCGAGTCCCAAATTATTTCAATATTTGGGGTTTTCATAACGCGATGCTGCATAGCCTTTGAGGCACGCAGTTCGTCGCGGCGGTGAATCAGGTAAACTTTCTTGGCCAATTTCGAAAGGTAAGAAGCCTCTTCGCAGGCGGTATCGCCACCTCCAACCACAGCCACATTCATGCCTTTGTAAAAAAAGCCATCGCATGTGGCACAGGCCGAAACCCCAAAACCATTGAATTTCTTTTCTGACTCAAGGCCAAGCCAGCGTGCCGTGGCCCCTGTAGAAATAATAAGGGTTTCGGCATAAACCTCGTTGGTTTCGTCAATGGTAACTTTGAAGGGCCTTTGCGATAAATCAACCGCCGTAGCCAAACCCCAGCGAATGTCAGTACCAAAACGCTCGGCCTGCTTGCGAAAATCTTCCATCATTTGCGGGCCTTGCACGCCATCGGGATAACCAGGATAGTTCTCTACCTCGGTGGTAATGGTTAGTTGACCACCAGGCTGCAAGCCCTGGTAAATCACAGGCCTTAAATCGGCCCTGGCAGCATAAATGGCAGCAGTGTAACCAGCTGGTCCACTGCCAATGATCAGGCATTTGATCAGTTCTTTGTTCTCACTCATGGCAAGTTATTTTTCAATTTTAATTGTATTTTTGCGCAAAATTAAAATAATTATCCCACAAAAATATATTAATGTTTGTTAAAGCCCCAAAGGCTTACCTGCGCCTGGGTTTCATAATGAAACCAATACGGATGGCATTGAACAAATAGCCATCATATCGGGTATCGGTGGGTTCAACCCCATCGAGAAGGTTAAAAGCGGTGTACCGGTATCCAAATTCATAACCGATCACTGTTCGAAAACCTGCCAGCCAGGAAAACCCTACGCCAAAGGGAATAGCGGGCTGCAATATCCTGAACTCACCAATGGGCTGCTCTTCAAAGCCATCGGCATTCATTAGCTTCAGGTTATTGGCAAAAAGCCCCAAACCGGCAAAGCCATAAATATCGAAAGTATTCATGCTGGGCAGGGGTGCATAAAAGGCAATGCGAGCGTTAAATTCAAGCAAATTATTTTCGAACGAATAGCCTTCAAATCCCTGAAGTTCTTTTTCGTCGCTACCAGTCAGCCTGGCATAGTCAAGCCCAAGGCTTAGTCCGAACCATTCTACCATCCTGAACTTCGAATACACGCCAAGGGTAAAGCCAGGGTTATTCACCTGGTAATTAATAGACTGGCCCAGCCCCAATCCTTTGCTTCCCTGCAGGTCGGTAAACGAATGGGCGGTACCCACGGAAAAACCCATTTCGCGGCTACCCACGCCAAAGTATCGATCCCTTTCTGACATTCGCAAGGGCTGACGACCTCGCCCCCGGGTTTGGTTAACCATGCTGGGCGTGGGTGTGGGGCGGTCGCTGCCCAGGGTGCCGGCATTCAGACTTGCTGACTCAGGGGGAGAATACGACTGAGTCCGGTTCCGGGAATGCCTTCTCGACTGGCTCCTTTTGCTGGCTTCCGATGGCTGCCGCCTGTCGCGCGACCGGCCTCCAAAAACCGGAGAATAATTGACACCGCCATCCGCAAACAAATTGTCGGAGTTTTGGGCAGATTGAAAATCCGGGTCCAAAACAGCCATTTCAACTCCGGTAATAAAGGAATCGGGAAAATTCGGCCCGGCATAAACCCAAACGACACCAAAAGCCAGCAAAAAAGACGAAAAAAGAAATTTCTTCATAAACGAAATAGTTTCTGTTTACCTGCCCATGCGGGGCCCAAAATAGTAACCTAGATTAATGGCATTGAAAAAATAAGAATCCTTGGCGGGCCCTGCACTGGGGGCTTCGCCATCGAGGTAGTCGGTGAAAGTTTTTCGCCATCCAACATTAAAACCGATTTTAAAATTGCCTTGAGTGGTATAATGAAACCCGAAACCAAAAGGAATAGAGGGTTGCAACAGGCTAAAATCTTCTTCTATTTCAATTGGTCCATCAACATTATGATACAAACTGGGATCATGATAAAAGGCAATAATTCCGGTGTAGGCATACAGATCAATAGGAATATTGAGATAACGCTTGGGCAAATAAAACTCTGTTTTAAGGGCGATCTCATAAATATCATTGTCGAAGTAACGTGCCCGGTTATAACGCGAGGAGGTTACCGGAGATAGGCTGTCGGCCCCACCAATATTGCCGTAGTTAAAGCCCGCATTGAGGGCAAAAATGTCGCAAAACCGGTACCTGGCAAAAGCCCCGTAGTGCAAACCAGTGGCTTTCCACTGGGCGTCGAGAAACAAAATCCGCGAGGCATCGCGCGTGCCGCCAATGTCAGCAAGCGAATGGGCGGAGCCAATGCTAACGCCCACATCCCAGCCACGGGTTTTGCTCAGCATGACTTCGCGCAGCGAAGTAAAGGGTTGATTGGGAACTCCCGTTATGGGAATATTGGGGCGGGTCTGCCCGAAAATAACCTGAAAATTGCAAAGAAAAATTATGA
Source organism: Bacteroidales bacterium (assembly GCA_019429365.1). Classification (GTDB taxonomy): domain Bacteria; phylum Bacteroidota; class Bacteroidia; order Bacteroidales; family UBA7960; genus UBA7960. The sequence continues at coordinate 34,715 of JAHYJD010000007.1, forward strand.
CAAACGTGAATAATATTTTCTTCATATAAAAAGCTTAAAGCATTTATATTTCTGACACGAAAAAAAAGCGCCCAGGTTTCCCGAATCCTTATTAGCACTGGCAAAAACCCAAAAACATAACAATTTTTGCAAGTGTAAAGTTAACAAAAAACGAATGGGCAATACATGTATTATTGTAATACAACGAAAAGCAGGCCCGTTTATTTGGTATGATTTTAGATATATGAGCAAATAATTATGCCGGTAAATTGTACTTTTGCTAATATTACAACTGGCTTACCGGCCCCCTTCAACGAGCATGATTCGTTAAACCAATTTGGATATAGATTCATCATGCGGATGGTATCCAGTCTTCACAAATAAAAAAATCTGAAAATGAAAATATTGAGAACCAGTCTACTTTTTGCCGGAATCGCAGCCCTGCTTATGGTCTCCTTTTCGTGCAACCGTAAAAGCAAAAGCCTGGTGACCACTGCCAGCGGAAAAAACATAGAAGAAATTATGGAAATGCCTGTACCCCTTCGCAACAACCTTTTTGCTTTCGATCTGCTGAAAGCCATCCCCGAATACAAGGAAAACTTTATTATTTCGCCTTTCAGTATTTCGTCGGCCCTGGCCATGACCTATGCCGGAGCTGCCGGCGCCACCCAGGACGAAATGGTGCGTACGCTCTATTTCGATCCCGATCAGGATCGCTTTCACCCCGACTACAGCGCATATATGATGCGACTGCGCGAGCTGGCCGGCGACAAGGTGCAGCTGAATATTGCCAACAACCTTTGGGCACAGCAGGGATACCACTTCCGGCAGCAATACTTCGACTTGCTGGAACTAAATTACGGCACCACACTGAATGAGGTGGACTTTTACCGCGGCGACCGCGAGCAGATTCGGCTCGACATTAACCAATGGGTGTTTGAAGAAACCCGCGAAAAGATCAGCGATCTGATTGCCCAGGGCGTTCTAACCGAAGATACCCGCCTGGTGCTGGTCAATGCCATTCATTTTTACGGGCCATGGATGGTAGAATTTGAAAAAAGCATGACCCGTCAGGATTATTTCCGCAACATAAGCGGCGAGCGTCAGCTTACCGATTTCATGTTCCGCAGCGACAAGTTTCAGTATTTTTCCGGCGAGCAAATGCAAGCCCTGGAGCTGCCCTATGCCGGCGGCGATTTTTCCATGCTCATAGTCCTTCCAAACGAGGAGATAAGCCTGCCCGATCTGGAGCAAAGCCTTTCGGCAGAAGATTTTATGGAAATGATGACTGGCATGGAAGAAAAGGAAGCAGATGTGATCATTCCAAAATTCAAGGCAGAAACAAAAACCGACCTCGAAGACTTGCTGGCCCAAATGGGGATGCCGCTGGCTTTCTCCAATAAGGCCGATTTCAGCGGTATGACGGGCGAGCAGGACCTCAAAATTGACAAGGTAATACACAAAGCAATGATTGAAGTGGGCGAAGAAGGCACCGAAGCTGCAGCAGCCACAGCCGTGGTTATTGTGAGGAAAACCGCGATAATGCCCGGTGAAGAAACCAAAATCCTGTTCAAGGCCGATCGTCCTTTCCTTTATTTCATTAAGGACAACCACAACAACAGCATACTGTTTATGGGCCGTCAGCTTAAGTTCTGACCTCAAAAAAAAAGCCGCTCAAACAGCGGCTTTTTTTAATATCCTAATTGGATTATTTGCATACCCACACGTCCAGGTGTATTACATAGTAGGGGTAATAAGGAACCTCAATTTCCAGTTCGTTTCCTTTGTAGGTTGTAAAAAGCCCGGCTGCCGGCCTTTCGGCGGGCAACTCGCCTTCGTTGTAGCCCTGAATCTTCACAGGTTCTGAAACATTGCGCAGCATCATATTGTCGCCCAGTGTAATGGTTAGCACTCCATTGCTGTATTGGGCATTGGCGCCTTCTACCAGTTGTTGCCCGGCATAAATGGGATGGGAGGAACCTGTAGAAGAAGTATTGTCGAAATAATACCACCAGGCCTCACCCTCACCGGCATCTGAGCCTGCAAAAGCCGTTTCGGAAGTCCAGTTGCAGTCGTCATCATCGTCTTCCACGAAAGTGAGAATCTTAAGTCCACCCAGTCCGGTGGCCACGAAAATAAAGTTGCCTTCCGATCTTACGAAGTTTGTAGAAAGCGGCCCACCGAAGTCGAAGTAGCCATATTCCACGAAAGTGACATCCTTACCATCTGAACTACCTTCGAGACCCGCAACGGCAATACCAGCGCCGCCGTTACCTATGAAAAGCAAAGGATGGTTGTAAGAAACACTGTTGGTCACAAAATCTTCGTCTTCGAGGCCCGGAGGAGTAATGGGCCGATCGAAGGTCTGCAGCAAAGCGAGGCCATCTGCGTTGTAAATATGCACTCCTCCCCTGTTCAGTGCGGCGAAAAGAAATTCAGGCGAAGCATCCAGCTCGGCTTTGGAGGCCCTTTGCAAAAAGTCTGCATCTATAGGGATCGTTTCACCATCGAGCACATAAATATTTTCCCGGGTGAGCACATAGGCGTCTAGTCCAAGGGCAAAAGAACGGGCATCGGTAAAAGGAAGGAAGTCTTCGTTACCTTCGGCATCGATAATGGTTAGCCCGCCGGTACTTCCGCTCACAACATAAATCAAGTCCTCTGCTACGGTCATACTCATTGCGGAAAATGACTGCAGCCTGAATACCTCCAGTTCAACGTCTTCGGCTTCGGGGTCGAGAAAACCGAAGTAGGCACCCTGCGAGTCCTGCCCGGCCACCACAATTTGTCCATCGTGCCAACCGATGGTATTCACATCGCGATTGGGAAACTCAATGGAATGAATGATAAAAGGTGCGGCAGGATTGGTAATGTCAATAATATCGATGGCACCCATTTGATCGGGTCCTCTCATATTATAGGAAACCAAGGCGCGGTTGCCCACAATTTCCACGTGGGTGGCCTGCACCGTGCGTCCGTCGATAATTGGCGCATCGACCTCAGCCACCAGGGTATAAATAAAGCCGGAAGTGGCTTGGATCGATTTCAGTCCAAAGCCTGGCACCAGACGTATTTCCTGATTCTTGAATTTGACCCTGCTCTGGGGTTCGCCCGATCCGTCGATCCGCAGATCATCCTTCTGGCATGAGAAAAACAAAACAAGGAATCCGATAAGCGTAAAAGTAAATTTCTTCATAGCGTGCAGAATAAATGATAAGAGCGGGTAAAGTTCTGCTCAGCCCCCCGAGCCCTTTGAACAATCCCAGTTAAACCTTGATTTTCAACCACAAACATAATCATTTTTCAGGTAAAATCAAAATAATATTATGTCCGCAGCCATTACTGTAACTAATGTTGAACAATCAAAGCTGCTTTCCGGTTTAACACCCAGTAAAAGATTTATTCACTCATTAAAAAAAACAACCTCTATGAGCAAACATTATGCAAGCGCACGCTGGGAAGGCAACCTGGTAAAAGGCAACGGTAAATACACCCTGAAGACCAGCGGCCATGAAGGCGGCTACAGTTTTACCACGCGCTTTGAAGACGACAAGAAACTTTCGAGCCCCGAAGAACTGATTGGTGCAGCCCATGCCGGCTGTTTTTCCATGGCCTTTGCCCACAGCCTCGACCAGGCAGGCTTCACCCCCGATTCAATAGAAACCGATGCCACAGTAACGCTGGCAAAGACCGATGCCGGTTTTGCCATTACCGAAATTTTGCTCAAAACCCGCGGCAAAGTAGCTGGCATAAGCAAGGAGAAATTCCTCGAAATCGCCGGCGGCGCCAAGGAAAACTGCCCCGTTTCGAAAGCCCTGAAAGCCGTAAACATAAGCATGGAAGCTGAGTTGCTGTAAAAATCCAGGCTCCGCTCAAGGTCCGCTCGAGAACCAGTGTAACCGTATTTAAAGCAGAACCCCCATTGGCGATTTTTAAGACGCCAATGGGAGTTAATTTTTAAGCGGCATTTGACGGTCCCCGAGCGGAATTCGACCGAAGGGAGAATGGAGTCGAGGGGTATTCGGGGTCTTTTTCACCGTAAGGACAAGTCGCGACCTGTCCCTACCCGGTTCCTACCTCGCTCTTACCTCGCTCTTGTGGGATCGGAGTTAATTGGGACTTGAAAGGAAGATGCAAGGGACTTGAAAGGGAGCTGAGAACTCTCGTTTAATCTTCGGCAGAAATAAAAAATCAGGACCGTTGTGATCCTGACTTTTTACCGGGGTTGAGGTCTCGAGCGGATTCGAACCGCTGTACGAGGTTTTGCAGACCTCTGCCTAGCCACTCGGCCACGAGACCCTGTTGGGTTTTAACGCCGCAAAAATAAAGCAAATTATGCTATTGGCAAAATTATTTTTTTGGTATTAATACCAAATTTATCGCGACAGCTCCACGCTCACGGCCTGCATCTTGCCTCCCATAGGCGGATTCATTTTGGATATACGAAGTTTAATATTGGTGATGGCCGGAAATTCAGCCATAACCGAGTCGAGAATTCGGCGGCCGATATGTTCGAGCAGGGCGCTTTTGGTATCCATTTGGGCTTTCACCAGGTTGTACACCTTTTGGTAGTTTATAGTGTCGTGCAATTTGTCAGAAATTTCCGCGGCAGCGGTATTGGTTTCCAACTCCAGGTTCAGAATAAAACGGTTGCCAATGATCTGCTCCTCTTCAAAGCAGCCATGGTAGGCATAAAATTCCATTTGCTCCAGGATGATCTTTCCCATAAGAATCAGATTTTTGAATTATCACAAAAGTAAAAAAACCTCCCCTATAGTCCTTGCTTATTTTTAATTTTGCACTTTCGTGAAAATTAACAGACAAAAAACGGCCCGATGAAGGAAAACACCACGCCCGAACCAAAAGCTTCGCTCAACTTCCTGGAACAGATCATAACCAACGACCTTGAAAATAACACCACCAGCGGGAAGGTGCATACGCGCTTCCCCCCGGAGCCAAACGGTTACCTGCATATCGGTCATGCCAAGAGTATCTGCCTCAACTTTGGGCTTGCCCAGAAATTCAATGGCAAGTGCAACCTTCGCTTTGATGATACCAACCCCACCAAGGAAGAGCAGGAATATGTGGATAGCATTAAGGAAGATGTGCGCTGGCTGGGCTTCGACTGGGAAGACCGGGAGTATTATGCATCGGATTATTTCGAGCAGCTATACCAGTTTGCCGTTCACCTGATAAAAAAAGGCAAGGCCTATGTGTGCGAAATGACGGCCGAAGAGATCAGTGCCAACCGTGGCACCCCGGCCATTCCCGGTAAGGAAAGCCCCTGGCGCAACCGCGGCGTGGAAGAAAACCTTGACCTTTTCGACCGCATGCGCAAAGGTGATCTTCCTGACGGCAGCCATGTATTGAGGGCCAAGGTCGACATGGCCTCGCCCAATATGCATATGCGCGACCCGGTAATGTATCGTATCATGCACGCCCACCACCACCGCACAGGCAACGACTGGTGCATTTACCCCATGTACGACTGGGCACACGGACAAAGCGACTACCTCGAGGGCATTACCCACAGCATTTGTACCCTCGAGTTCGAGGTGCACCGACCCCTTTACGAATGGTTTCTGAACGAGCTCGACCTGCCCAACCTCAAACCACGGCAGATTGAATTTGCGCGCCTTAACCTCAGCTATACGATTATGAGTAAACGTAAGCTGCTCACCCTGGTGCAGGAAGGCCTGGTAAATGGCTGGGACGATCCCCGCATGCCTACCATTAGCGGATTACGCCGACGTGGCTTCACTCCAGCAAGTATCCGCATGTTTGCCGATCGCGTGGGCGTGGCCAAGCGCGAAAACGTGATTGAGGTGGGCCTTCTGGAACATTGTATCCGCGAAGACCTGAACAAAAATGCACCGCGAGCCATGGCTGTTTTCAATCCGGTGAAGCTTATTATCGACAACTATCCCGAAGGACATTCGGAGGAGCTTCCTTCGCCCGTAAACCCCGAAGACCCTGACAGCGGCCACCGAATGCTGCCATTCAGCAAAAATTTAGTAATAGAGCGCGAAGACTTTATGGAAGACCCACCCAAGAAGTTCTTCCGCCTGGCACCCGGAGCCGAAGTGCGCCTGAAATCAGCTTACATTATCCGTTGCGATTATGTGGTGAAGGACGAACAGGGCGAGGTGACTGAAATACATTGCACCTATTTCCCGGAAACAAAGAGCGGGCTGCCCAGCGACAAAAAAGTGAAAGGCACCCTGCATTGGGTTTGCCCCGAGCATGCCGTGGAAGCAGAGGTGCGACTTTACGACCGTCTGTTCAAGGTATCCGATCCGGAAGAAGTGGAGGAAGGCGAAGATTTTCGGGTGCACCTGAATCCTGAATCGCTTAAGGTGGTTAAGGCTATTGTTGAGCCTTCGGTAAAGGATGCTATTGCAGGCAAACACTACCAGTTTGAACGAAATGGGTATTATGTGGTGGATAAGGACACCCAGCCCGGCAATTTAGTGTTTAACCGCATTGTGCCCCTGCGGGAATCGTGGGTAAACACCGAAAAAAACAAGTAAATATTTATTACAGCATCTGAAAAATTACTAAATTTGCACCTCCATTGTCCTGTGGTGTAATTGGCAACACGTCTGACTCTGAATCAGAAGAGTTTAGGTTCGACCCCTAACAGGACAACTTGAAAATCAGCCGCTTGCATTATTTTGCAAACGGCTGATTTTGTTTTTGTATTTCCTGAAAGGTACATTTTCTTGAGGAGAATCTGGACCTCTGCCATTGGGTCTAACCGAAGAAACCTTTATCTGCTTGACCATCTTTTCAACTTTTCCTTATTTTTATCCTACGAAAAGGAAATTATGGAAGCGCATCATTTTCGCGATAGCTTAAACCGGGAACTACAGCACCAGGCAAAGGCCGACCGGTTTTACTCCGAAAAAATGGGTGTGAAAAATATTGCCCGCTACAATTCGGACACGCAGGAAGACATGGTGTTTCAGCGTCAGGACATTGATCTGTCGTTTGAGCTGAATGGCCGCCGACTAATGGTGTCGGAAAAATTCAGAAACCACGATTATGGCGACCTTTACCTTGAATGTTACAGCAAATACCCTGGCACCCTCGGCTGGATGCACCACAGCAAGGCCGATTTCCTGGCCTGCTTTTTTCCCGAAAGGGTAATATGGCTGAATAAAAAAATGCTGGTCGATTTTTTTCACATCAAATTATTGCCGGCTGTTCCCGGAGCCTGGTTTGCAAAGATAAACCGCGAATTGCACGGCCGCAGCGGCCAACAAAAACACCAACTTGAGTTTTTCGGAAAAACATGGGAGTTTACTGTAATTCAAGCATTTAATCGCAGTGGTAACGATCAATGGCATACCATCGGCCTTGGAATACCCTTTAAAATGCTGGAGGAGTTTAATATACCTGGGAAAGTATTTATGATTTATGATTTAGGATTTAGGATTGAGGATTGAGGATTGAGGATTGAGGATTGAGGATTTTGTCAATGCCTGAATAACGTTGACCGTTTTTAAATTCATAAATCATAATTCATAAATCTGAGGCCCTGCCTTTAATAAATAACTTTCGGTTCTCCTCCCTGGAAAAGTGAGGGGGCATTCATAAATTCGGTAAACCGTCCTTGGATAATCTGGCAGTACTCTGTGTTTAATTCATAACCAACAAAATCCCGTCCGGTTTTCAGGCAGGCCATGGCGGTAGTTCCTGAGCCCATGAAAGGGTCGAGCACCAGGTCGCCAGGATTGCTGCTGATCTCAATATAAGGGAGGCAAACCCGCAGTGGTTTCTGTGTTTTGTGCGGGGTGCGCTCAGCGCCCATGCAAATAGGGGCTTCAATAAAATTGTGCATCTCGTTCACGGGCTTGTGGTTCCATGTTTTGGGGCTTCCTTTTGAGAAGTGCACCATCAGCTCCATGCTGTTGGCAAACATTTTTCGGGTATGTATGGCAGGAAACGGGTTGGTTTTGTGCCAATGAATCACCTTGCGAAACTGAAAACCTGCCTTGGTAACAATACGGTTGATGTATGAAACGAAATCGTCGCCGCACCAAAGGTAGCCGCTTGCTCCCGGTTTGGCCACCCGGTAACACTCGCGCAGCACATCTTCAAGAAACTGCAGATAAGCTTCTTCAGAGACGAAACCATCAAATTCAAACTCGGTGACCACATCCTTATGGTTCTTCAGACCCTTAATATTCTGGGCACGGTTTTGGTAATAGGGCGGGTCGGTAAAGATCAGGTCGGCAACCCCATCGTTTAGTGAAGCCATACCTTCCAAACAATTCTGGTGATATACAGTGTTAAGTCGCATGCATAATGTTTTTTACAAAAATAATCATCCCCGCCAACAAACCTCTAACCCGAAAAAATTTTTTAATACTGAATTTCGACTGAAAGGAAAATTATATTTTTTGCTTTCCAACCTTTTTCCTTTCAATAGCGTCTTACCTTTAACTGAGGATTTGATAAGGTGATTTTTGAAAACCCTTCCTGCATGAAAAAACTTTTACCACTATTCTTTATTCTTTTCCTGGGCCTTGCTTCTTGCCAAAAAGATCCTTCTACCCTGCCGGCAAAGATCAAATTTAATTTTGGTATGACACCGCTCTCTGCCGGGGAAGGTCTGAAAGATGCTTCCGTTAATACTGACCAGAGCGGCCAGGTTTACCTTACCATGGATGGCGGTACGCTGGTGGTCAGCACCATTGAATTTGAGGGCAGGCGCCAGGATGCCAGCGATGTTTTTTTCACCGCCGATTTCGACCCGCCCATTGTGGTGGACCTCGAAACAGAAACCATGAACCGCCTGGTGCAATTCGACATACCCCAGGGCATTTACGAACGCATCGAACTGAAATTTCATCTCGGGGCTTCAGGACAACTGCCCCTGGTAATGACAGGCGAAGCCAACCTTCCCATCTTTGGTCAAAAACCCGTGAGATTTGAATACCAGTACAGTGAACCAGTGCGGGTAGTGGCTCAAAGCAGCACCGGAGGCAACATCGTGCTGAAAAAGGATGTGCCCGGCACAGCCACTGTCGATGTGAATGCCAGCCACCTTTTCAGGCTGGTAAATGTGGGGCTGCTGGTGTCTTCTGAATTACACAATGAGAATGGAGGCGAGATAATTCTGATTAACCAGGACATGAACAGTCCGATTTTTAACGTTATTGCTAATAGATTAAGTCAGTCTTTTGAGGTGATTTTTGAATAGTTTTTAATGCAGGTCGACCTTTACAAAGAGGAGGAAATAGTTAAGGGTTGCCAGAACAATGAGCGTAAATACCAGGAGATTTTGTACCGCCGGTATGCACGCAAAATGTATGGCATTTGCATGAGCTATGCCGGAAATCGCGACTTGGCCCAGGATATGCTGCACGATGCCTTTTTGAAAATTTTCAGAACCATCGACAGCTTTAAAATGGAAGGCTCGCTGGAAGGATGGATCAGAAGGGTAGTCAGTAATACGGCGATCGATCTCCTCAGAAAACAGCAACGGCTCGATCATTACATTACCGAAGACATGGAAGAAATTCAAACAGATAAAAAACCCGGCGTACACAGCTATCTTGCTACCAAGGAAATACTTGAAATGGTGAGCCATCTGCCCGATGGCGCCAGGGCTATTTTCAACCTCTTTGCCCTCGAAGGATTTTCGCACAAAGAAATTGCCGACCAGCTTCGAATCAGCGAAGGAACCTCTAAATCGCAATACAACCGTGCCAGAAGCATTCTGAAGGGCTGGATAGAAAACAACCAGGAATAATGAAAAAACCCAAAGGAAAACAACCCCCCAAAAACCAATTCAAGATGTTGACAGATAAGGAACTCAGGCTGCTGGAAGAACTGGAAAAAAACCAGGACGTAGTGTATTTGCTCAACACCGAAGAATGTGAATTTGTATCGCGACTCATTTCAAGCTACAGGGAAATTAGAAGGCAACTGCTGGCTATTCAGCTAAACCAGCAAGAAGACTGGCTGGAAGAATACAACAAGAACAAAGGTGAATAAAACAGCCCAGGCAAATGGATTTTGATAAATGGTACCGGACCGAAATTGAGTCGAACCAGGAAGACCCGCCCGGGGCTTTGTGGGAGGCGATTCAGGACGACCTCGACACCGACCTTGTCTGGCTGAGGCTGTCGGGCAAGCTGCCAGCGAAGAAACTTCCGCTATGGTCCACCCTGGCCATGGCTGCTTCTGTTGCCCTGCTGGTTGGTTTTGCTGCCTGGTTCTTTTGGTATGGAGAATTTTCCACAACTGGCCCAGCGCCAATGGCTGTTGAAGAGGCGCCAGCTCCAGTTCAGGAAACGACCTCTGGCACTCCGGAAATCGTCGATCCAACCCAAAGTCAACAACCAGTTTTGGCAATGCAGCCATTACAGTCTCAAAGAAAAGCCATTGGCGACAGCCCTTCACTAGCAATTTTTGAGCCGGAAGATAAGGACCTTTTTGTGGCCAGAAATGAAGGGATCCATGTTATCCGCTCTAAGCCTGCCAGAGAAATTGCAACGGCCACAGTTCCTGAAACAAATATCAAAACTTCCGCTTTCAACAGCCTCGAAGCCGAATTCCTGGCCACGGTATTGCCCGAAAAAACCGCTCCGCGTTTCAGCATTGGCCTGACTGGTCAGTTTGCCAACACCTGGCTCCTGAACCAGAAAACCCTCCGAGGTCTGCAAAGCCAGGAACTGACCAATACCCATGCCTCCTTTGGGAAAAATTTCGGTTTAACCACTTTTGTACCCCTATCGGCCAGGTCGGGTCTTAAATCAGAGTTGTTTCTTTTTTCGCAAAGCCGGCAGAATTACAACGAATATATTGCGGGCCAATACGCATCAACTGGCCTCGCGCTCAATTATACCAGTATCACCCTGCAATACAGTCAGCGCTTCGGCAGGGGGCTTTCTCCACATATGCTCAGCCTGGGAGTATATGCAAGTGCCTTGCTACAGGCTCGTGAGTTTGAAGGCCGCACAGCCCAAAGGGTTAAAGACCAGTATTCAGATACCGATCTGGGCCTTGTGGCGGGTTACGAATACCTCATTCCGCTATCAGGGCAGCTGTTCCTGGGCACAGGAATATTTGCAAAGTATGGACTGACCAATGCCTTCTCGGGAAACCAGGAAATTCCTTCATACCTCAACCGCACCCGCAATGCAGCCTTTGTTTTTTCTCTTTCGCTGAATTATGCCTTTGAATAATTTTTGAACGTTCCAACCTTTTGGGGTTTAATAACGTCTTAGCAGTAAACCTCCCCTTTTTTAATTAACCTTAAATAAAAATGAATATGAGACAACTTAGAAATTTTGCTTTTCTTTTTACACTAATAGGATTAACAGCCTTTCTGATAACATCCTGCCAGAAAGATGCCGATCTTGGCGGAAAAACTACTGGCACCTTGCATCTTTCTATTACCGATGCGCCTATTGATGCCTACGACATTACCGGCGTTTTCATAACCATTACCGGTATTGAATACAACCAGGAGAATACCTGGATGGTACTCGAAGAGTTTGATGGTCCCGTAACCCTCAACCTGCTTGAGCTCACCGATGGTATCTCGGCCCAGTTAGGCAGTTTCGAACTGGAAGCCGGAACTTATACCCAGTTGCGGTTTATGCTTGATGCTCCTGAAATGGGCAATGGCAGCCACGCCAACCCTGGTTGCTACCTCGAATTTGGCGATGGCACTACCGAGCCATTGTTTGTTCCCAGTGGCGCACAAACCGGTTATAAAGCTGTGGGCGAATTTATTATTCCTGCAGAAGGCGACATATATGTAACAGCTGACTTTGATGTCAGGAAATCTGTTGTGGTGGCTGGCAACTCCGGTAAATTTATCCTCAAGCCCACCATCAGGCTGGTTGTAGAAGACCGCTCGGGCGAAATTGAAGGCACACTGCTGAATATGGACGAGGAAACTGAAGGGCTGGGTTACCTGGTTTATATATACGAAGCCGGAACCTACGACGAAGCGGAGGCCGACGATCCTGCTGAGGAAGAACCCAGGTTCCCCAACGCCATTAGCAGCAAGCTGGTTGATGAAGACGGAAATTTTATGTTTGCGTTCCTTCCTGAAGGCCTCTACGATCTGGTGTTGATAACTACCCTCGATGGCGAGTTCAGCGAAGTGCTCGGACTGGTTGAAGAAATTGAAGTAATCAGAAACGTGACCACTGTGGTGGAAATAGATATTACTGGGTTAGAGTAAACCTCCTCTTTACCTGTAACCTGCGGGGGCTGATTTGGCAGCCCCCGTTTTTTTTACCCTTGCACTTCTTCCCACCTGAAACAATTGACAAGATGATCATTCACCAGGCCTATAGCTTGCATGTGCGCATAAAAAACCGTGGTACCCAGAAATTTAAAGCCACGTTGTTTCAAATCTTTGCTTATCAAATCAGATAAAGACGTACTTGTGGGTAACTGAGAAAGACTTTCCCATTTGTTAATAACAGGCTTGTTTCCAACAAATGACCACAAATATTTATCGAAGGTTCCAAACTCTTTCTTTACTTCCAGAAAACGAGCTGCATTATTAATGGCCGCCAGAATCTTTGCCCTGTTGCGAATAATTCCTGCATCCTGAACAAGCTCTTCCACTTTTTCAAGACCAAAAGCAGCCACTTTCCACGGATCGAAATCTGCAAAAGCCCTGCGGAAATTTTCACGCTTCTTTAAAACGATATACCAGCTCAAACCAGCCTGCATGGATTCGAGCACCAGAAACTCGAAATGCTTTCTGTCCTCATGAACAGGCACACCCCATTCCTCATCGTGGTATTTAACATAAAGCGGATCGGTTCCGCACCAGGGACAACGCACCATTTGATTTATGATTTAGGAATAATGATTTAGGAATTAATAAAAAAACTTCCGACCTGCCTGCCGGCAGGCAGGCTTCGGACTTCCTCACCCCTCATTCCACTCGCTCTTCAGCAAGGAATACATTTCAATATCGTTGAATCCGCTGCTTAACAACTCGGCATCGCGAGCAATGCCTTCGAAAGTGAAATTCAGTTTTTTTGGAATTCGTTTGCTTCTTTGGTTTCCGGTGGCCACATTGATTTGAATCCGGTGAAAGTTCCAGCAATGAAATGCCTGATGGATCATCGCCCTTACCGACCGGGTAATAATGCCCTTCCCCTGAAAGCGTTCAGATATCCAGTATCCGATTTCAGTTTTTCGGTTGGCCGTATCGGTAAATTTGTAACCGATCAGACCTGCAAAACGGCCCTGGAAACGAATGGCGTAAACAATATCAGCAGGGCCGGTTGAGGCAACCATGGCCGTTTCAACAAACCTTCGAGTATCGGAGATTTCCATTGTAAAATCAACAAAAGGAAGCCACCGTCCAAGGTATTTTCGCTCCCGGTCAATGGTGGAAAAAATGTCCTCAACATCCTCCATTGAAACAGGAGCCAGGATAATATCTTCATTTACAATTAATCTTGCCATATCGCAAAGAATTACTGTTCATATCTAAATCAAAAAGAACCATTTTCGCAATCATAAATCAATATTCATAAATTTTCTCTGAGCCCTGTGCCCTATGCCCTGCGCTGCTTTAATCATACATTTCCACATATTCAAAAGTATTGCCACAATGTTGCAGAAACTTCAGGAAATCTGAGTATTTAATTACTAGTGAGGCAGTGTTGATGCAGGGATGAAAACTTATGGTTTTACTTTCCGCAAGGTTTTTATCGAGAAAAAGGTGCACATGTTTTGCATGGTCGTTGATCAATCCGAATGGAGTAACGGATCCGGGTGTAATCCCCAGGTGCCTTTTAAGCCTTTCGGGAGAGGCAAAGGTTAGTTTGCCTTGTTTCAGGCGTTGCTCCAAGTCGCGTATGTTCAGCTCCTGCCGGTGCTCCAGGATAACAAGGTAGTGCCGGTTTCCTTTGTGATTTCTAAAGAAAAGGTTTTTGCAATGGGTGGCATCCAGGTCCTTCCAGTACTTTTGGGCCTCTTCAACTGTTGGGGCAGCCGGGTGTTCGTAATACTCGAATTCAATGCCGAGTTCTTCAAATAACTGATATAAATTAAGATCTCCATTCATAACCGACAAATTTAATCCATTTTACCCGCAGGCACAATGCCCTTTGGAAATAAAAACAGGCTGTCAGCATTACTCCGCGACAGCCTGTTTTGCATTGTTTCCGGGTAGTACGGGTGCTCTTCAGCTGGGTTGCAGAGCGTCGGTCAGCGAAACGGATCTTTTAATTTCTTCATCGCTAACGCCCTGATCGGTCAATTCACCTGCCAGGTAAGAAGCATAGGACGCCAGATCGAGGTAGCCATGCCCGCAAAGGTTGAACAAAATGGTCTTTTCCGTTCCTTCTTCCTTGCAGCGTAATGCTTCATCAATCACAGTGGCAATGGCGTGGGTGGCTTCGGGTGCCGGAATAATGCCTTCTGAGCGGGTAAACTGCATGCCTGCCTCGAAACAGCGTTTTTGGTTCTGCGAAACGGCTTCGATCAGCCCATCTTTGAGCAGTTGGCTCACAATCACACCAGCTCCATGGTATCTGAGACCGCCGGCATGAATAGGCGATGGCATAAAATCATGGCCCAGGGTGTACATCGGCAAAAGGGGTGTCATGCCTGCAGTATCGCCAAAATCGTAACGGAACTCACCGCGCGTAAGTTTTGGACAGGAAGCCGGCTCTACGGCAATGCAGCGCACATTCTGGTTTTCACGAAGGTTCTTTTCAAGGAATGGAAAGGCAATACCGGCAAAGTTGCTGCCGCCGCCAAAGGGAGCCACCACAATATCGGGAAAATCGCCGGCTTTTTCCAGCTGAAGAATGGCCTCCTGCCCTATCACGGTCTGGTGCAGCAAAACGTGATTGAGCACACTGCCCAAAGCATAATGGGCTTCCGGATCGCTGGCTGCCCGTTCAATAGCCTCAGAAATGGCAATACCAAGACTACCCGTAGAATGGGGATCAGCATCAAGCACCCGTCTGCCCACCTCAGTAATCAGAGATGGCGAAGAGTGTACGGTTCCGCCAAATGTATTCATCATAATTTTGCGATAGGGCTTTTGGTCGTAACTCACCCTCACCATAAATACTTCGCACTCCATGCCAAACATCTGGCAGGCATAGGCAAGAGCCGTGCCCCACTGACCGGCACCGGTTTCGGTTGTAATACGCTTAATACCTTCCATCTTACTATAAAAAGCCTGGGGTACAGCCGTATTGGGTTTATGCGAACCGGCCGGGCTTACGCCTTCGTATTTATAATAGATTTTGGCCGGAGTGTCGAGCAATTTTTCCAAACCCGTAGCCCTGAAAAGCGGCGTAGGCCTCCAGCTGGCATAAATCTTTCTTACCTCGTCGGGAATTTCAATAAAGCGCTCCGAAGAAACATCCTGAAGTATTAGTTCCTTTGGGAAAAGCGGTTCAAGCTGGTCGGGCGTAATGGGTTGACGTGTGCCGGGATGAAGCGGTGGCAGCGGCTTATTGGGCATATCAGCCGTAATGTTATAATAAAAACGCGGAATTTCCGCCTCTGAAAGCATGATTTTTCGTTGCATGGCATGTAATTATTTGAAAATAAACTGGTTAACCGGCGAATACCGGAAATAGGAATTTGTTATGTAATTGTTTTGAATTACACGGAGGCACAAAGCCCCCACAGAGGTTAGGATATAGTATTAGCAGCCCGGGAGGACCGCCACCAGGACCAGTTGTTGCGAAGCCATGCGCTTCTATGGAGGGTTTTATCTGTCAACATCTGGTTAATCATGGGCTAAAATTAAACAAAGGTTTTGGTGCAGCAAAACTTTTTTCCCTTTTTTTTACTTAAAACATTTAAGTATCTGATTATGAATATTCATACGAACTGGAAAACGTTAATAAATTTTAAATCTATACAAACTCTATTTTTGGTGCAACACAAGCCTGATAATTTTCTACCTTTGATGATCAAAGTAAATTTTTCAATTACAAACTATAAAAAACAGAAGACCATGTTATCGAAAAAAATGGAAGAAATCCTGAATCTGCAGGTGGGTAAAGAGGCCTATGCTTCGGCCCTGTACCTTGCCATGGCATCATGGGCAGAGAATAAAGGAATGGAAGGAGTTTCCGAATGGTTTTATGCCCAGACAGAAGAAGAACGCCTTCATATGCTTAAATTCCTTCGCTATGTAAATGAGCGTGGCGGACACGGCGTTGTGCCACTGGTTGACCAGCCACCCGTAGCGTTTAAGGACGTGAAAACTGTTTTTGAAGCAGCCCTGGAACATGAGCAGATGGTGACCCGCTCCATTAATGAGATCGTTGCCCTTGCCCTGGAAGAAAAAGATTTCACCACCCACCACTGGCTTCAATGGTTCGTTGAAGAACAGCTTGAAGAAGAAAGTTCTGTTCAGCGCATTATTGACAAGCTGAACCTGCTTGGCGAACACAATCTTTATTTGTTCGACCGCGATATTATGGGCATGCGCGGTGCCGGAGCCGAAGGCGAAGCTTAAATCGCAATGTTTGACTGAAGAAAATAAAAGGGGATAGTTTGTCCCCTTTTTTTATTTCTTATTAATTTCGCACAGCATTAGCCTCCTTAGCTCAGTTGGTAGAGCAACGCACTCGTAATGCGTAGGTCGCGGGTTCGACTCCCGTGGGAGGCTCTTTTAAATTCATTTTTCCAAGGTGCAACGCACCCAAATATTGGTAGCAGAGGGTTACTCCAAACCTAATTAGGTGCAGCGCACCGTGATATTTATTATTTCGGTGCGCTGCACCTCAATGTAATACAATCCTGATATACTTCTACCGATATTTCGCGGCGCTGCCGCTTAAACCACGCAATTCAGTCTGCGCAGTGAACCCCACCCTATCTTAAACAATCACAATTAACTCATTTATAGTTTTTTAAAATATTTCAGAAAAAAAGTACTTTTTTTCTTGTACGGTATTATTTTTTATTATTACATTTGCGTATTCAAATACCACAATTCAATTTAAAGATTTTGAGCAAGATTTTAAACATATCGGAAGCCGCCACCATAGCCATTCACAGCATGGCGTTGATAGCCCGAAGCAAGGAGCTGTTAAACGCCCAGGAGATAGCAGAAGTGACGGGATTCTCGAAAAATCACATCTCAAAAGTGCTTCAGCAACTGGTTAAGTTCAATTTTTTGAATTCTACCCGAGGGCCCAAGGGAGGTTTTGTGCTCAAACGCAATCCCGAAGAGGTTTCCTTAATGGAAATTTACCGTGCCATAGAAGGCGACATTGACCAGGGTACCGGCTGCAAAATGCATTGCGAAAATTGCCCGTTCAACAGTTGTATTTTCGGTGGGCTGAGTGAAAAATTCAGCCGCGAATTCAGCAACTACCTAAATGAAAAGAATTTAGCCACAGTATAAAACGAATAATCCCTTCAACAGAATGAAGCGAACAATCATTAAAATAGATGAAGAACTTTGCAACGGTTGCGGCCTTTGCGTTGATGGTTGCCACGAAGGCGCCCTGCAGTTAATTGATGGTAAGGCCCGCATGATCAGTGATCTGTATTGCGATGGCCTTGGTGCCTGCATTGGCGACTGCCCCGTAGGTGCCATTACCCTCGAAGAGCGTGAAGCCGAGCCTTACGACGAGATCAAGGTTATGGAGCGCATTGCGCCCAAAGGTGAAAAAACCATTATCGCCCACCTGAACCACCTGATCGATCACGACCAGACCGACTTTGTTGAACAGGGGATTAATTACATACGCGATAACAATCTCGATGTGGACCTTTCAAAACTAAAAAACTCAAAAAAGCAAGTAACGATGCACGAACACCAACATTCAAAAGATCACCAGCATGGTCATGGCGGCGGTTGCCCCGGCTCACGTGCCATGACTTTCGATATTCCCGCGACAACGGCAGCAACAAATATGGTAAATGGCGACCAGCCTTCAGAGCTGCGTCAGTGGCCCGTTCAGTTTCATCTGGTGAATCCCCAGGCCCCCTATTTCCAGAATGCCGATGTACTGCTGGCCGCCGACTGTGTGGCTTTCAGCATGGGCAATTTCCACAGCAAATATTTAAAAGGCAAAGGACTAGCCATCGCCTGCCCAAAACTCGACTCAGGCAAAGAAATCTATATTGAGAAGCTCACCGCCATGATCGACCAGGCCAAAATCAATACCCTTACGGTAATGATTATGGAAGTACCCTGCTGCTCGGGCTTGCTGCAAATGGCTAAGATTGCCACACAGAATGCCAGCCGCAAAGTGCCCGTAAAGGCCTTGGTCGTGAGCCTTAAAGGAGAAGTGATCAGCGAAGAATGGGTTTTATAATTGTAAAAAAATTAATTGTAAACTGCAGATTGAGCGATTTCAATCTTTTCAAAATATCAACCAGATTTATTAAGTCACTTAAAAACCAAAAAAAATTAAAATATATGAGCATGTTTTGTTTTCAGTGTCAGGAAACTGCAAAAGGAATCGGCTGCACCATTAAGGGTGTATGCGGCAAAACCCCTGAAGTAGCGGGCATTCAGGATGTATTGATGTATTTCTTGCGGGGTCTTTCGGTCTATGCCGAAATCGGCCGCGATAAGGGGATCGAAAATGAAAAGGTAAACCATTTTGTATTCGAAGGCCTTTTCATGACCATTACCAATGCCAACTTCGACCACCAGCGTTTTATCGACAAGCTGCGCGAAGGCTTTGAGCTGCGCAAAAACTTCATTCTTGAGCTCGAAGCCGCCGGTGTGGAGATCAGCCAGGACGAACTTCCTGAAGCAGCCAAATGGGTAGCCTACACCCCGGGCGAATACGAACGCAAAGCCCAGCAGGTAGGCGTACTGCAAATGAGCGAGAATGAGGATGTTCGTTCGCTTCGCGAACTGATAATTTATGGCATAAAAGGTATGGCCGCTTACGCGGAACACGCTTACAACCTGGGGTTTGCCGAGAAGGAAATTTTCCAGTTTATGCAAAAAGGTCTGGCTGCCACCCTCAACGACAACCTTAGCGCCGAAGAACTCACCGGATTGGTGCTTGAAACCGGCAAGTACGGTGTGCAAGTTATGGCATTGCTTGATAAAGCAAACACCAGCAAATACGGCAACCCCGAAATCACCAAGGTGAACATCGGCGTTCGCAACAACCCTGGTATTTTGATCAGCGGCCACGACCTGCGCGATATGGAAGACCTGCTGGAGCAAACCAAGGGTACTGGCGTGGATGTTTATACCCACAGCGAAATGCTGCCCGCCAACTACTATCCTGCTTTCAAAAAGTATGAGCATTTTGTGGGCAACTACGGCAATGCCTGGTGGAAACAACGCGAAGAATTTGAGACCTTCAATGGCCCCATTCTTTTCACCACCAACTGTATTGTTCCTCCTGCCAAGAGTGCCACTTACACCGACCGCATTTACACCACTGGTGCATCGGGTCTGGAAGGTGCCATTCATATTGGTGAACGCGAAAACGGTGGCCGTAAGGATTTCTCGCAGATCATAGAGCATGCCAAGCGTTGCGAAGCACCCCAGGAAATTGAAACCGGCGAAATCGTTGGTGGTTTTGCACACAACCAGGTAATGCAACTGGCTGATAAGGTGGTCGATGCCGTGAAGTCAGGCGCCATTCGCAAATTCTTTGTAATGGCCGGTTGTGATGGCCGTATGAAAGATCGCGATTATTACACCGAGTTTGCTGCTGCCCTGCCCAAAGACACCGTAATCCTTACCGCAGGCTGCGCAAAATACCGCTACAACAAACTGCCCCTGGGCGATATTGGCGGCATTCCGCGCGTACTCGATGCCGGCCAGTGCAACGACAGCTACAGCCTGGCAGTAATAGCCCTGAAGCTAAAGGAAGTGTTCGAACTGAACGACATTAACGACCTGCCCATTGCCTACAACATTGCTTGGTACGAGCAGAAAGCCGTTATCGTTTTACTGGCACTTCTTTCACTTGGTGTGAAGAACATTCACCTCGGGCCCACACTCCCCGCATTCCTGTCGCCCAACGTGGCAAAGGTACTGGTGGAAAATTTTGGTATTTCGCCTATCAATACCGTAGACGAAGACATGAAGGTGTTTCTGAATTAAATATTTTATATATTTGAAGATCAAAACCTGCCGGACCTGAAAAATCCGGCAGGTTTTTTAAAGATTCATCGTCTTACCCACCAAAAACCAAAGGATATGAAAACAGCAGGAAGATTTGCAGCAGTGTTTATTCTGACAATTTTGGTCCTGAATACTTCAGCCCAGTTTTCTTTAACGGGCGAATTGCGACCCAGGGCAGAATACCGCAATGGTTTCTCAAGCCTGATTGGCGAAGACGAAGAGGCTGCCTTTTTTATTTCGCAGCGCTCGAGGCTCAACTTCAGGTATGACAAGGAAGAACTAACATTCTTTGTAAGCCTGCAGGATGTAAGGGTTTGGGGTGAGGTACCTCAACTGACCCGCTCTGATGTCAACTCCTCCATTCACGAGGCCTGGGGCGAACTCAGACTCAGCCCAGATGTGGCACTCAGATTGGGACGTCAGGAACTGGTGTATGACAATGCACGTATGCTGGGCAATGTGGACTGGGCGCAGCAGGGACGAAGCCACGATCTGGCACTGCTGAAATGGAACACCAGCGATCGCTCGCAGTTTCATGCCGGATTTGCCTTTAACCAGGAAGGCGAACGAAGGGTATCTACCTTTTACACCCTGAATAACTATAAAACCATGCAGTTTCTGTGGTTTAACCAGCGTTGGGATCAAACAGGCCTCAGCCTGCTTTTCCTTAACAACGGCATGCAGGGACTCGAAAAAACCCATTTCAGCCAGACCACCGGCGGACGCCTCACCTCGAAACTGGCAGCTATCGACTTTTCTGCCTCGGCTTTTGCGCAGACCGGACGCGATGCGATCGACCGAAAATTATCGGCCTTTTACCTGGCAGCAGAAGGTGGGTACAATTTTTCTGAAAATTTCAAAGGGGCCCTGGGTTTTGAATTCCTTTCGGGAACAGACCTGGTTGAGACTTCGGACCCCAACGCCACCAACCGCTCGTTCAATCCGCTATACGGCACCAACCACGCCTTCAACGGGCACATGGACTATTTTTATGTAGGCAACCACATTAATAATGTGGGACTGATTAACCCCTATATTACCACTCAATATGCAAAGGATCAATTTCTTTTACAAGGCAACCTGCATATGTTTTTTGCTGATGGTGTCGTGCATGAGGCCGGCAATCCAGAAACAAAAATGAGTGCTTACCTGGGTACTGAAATTGACCTGATTCTTGGTTACAACATCAGTCCAAATGCCAGCATCCGCGGTGGTTACTCGCATTTGTTTGCCTCCGAAACCATGGAAAGAATTAAAGGTGGCGACCATACCCAATTACAAAATTGGATGTGGGTAATGGTTATTTTAAAACCAACCTTGTTCAGCAATTGATTTTTTAAAAAGTGCTTTATTCTTACTAACTTAGGTTGGTTTTAATATTTAAATACCCAGACACCTATGGAAAAAGATCCCATTATCTGCACCTGCAACGAAATAAAACAAAGCGAAATTGAACTGGGTATTAAGGCAAAGAATCTCAAAACCATAGAAGAAGTCCAGGATGAAACCTCGGCAGGCACAGTATGCGGCGCCTGCGTCGATGACATTTTCCTGATCCTTGAAAAAATAAACGGAAATGTGGAATTATAAGGAAGTCGGAAGTCTTCAAATCCGGGTAAATAACTTTAATCCAGCCCCGGGTTTTATTAAAACCTCCCCCTAACCCCCTCCAAAGGGGGAATTCCTAAGATTACATTGAACCCATACTGCCGTCAGGCAGGCTTGAACTTTGAACTTTAAACTTTTTTAAAATGAGCACATTCGACACAAGTAAAATCATAGCATTCACAAAAGCAGTAGATTATTCAACCGACGGTATTGTAAGCAAGCGGGTGCTGGAAAAATCGACTGGCAACGTGAGCCTGTTTGCATTCGACAAGGGCCAGAAGCTCAGCGAGCACAGTGCCCCATTCGATGCCATGGTGCAAGTTCTTGAGGGCAAGGCCGAGGTAATTATCAATAAGGAGCCTTATCACCTCGAAGCCGGGCAAACCATTATCATGCCCGCCAACATTCCGCATGCAGTCAATGCCGTGGAACGTTTCAAAATGCTGCTTACCATGATCAAAGGCCAGTAAAGGCTGTTAAAATCCTCACCATATATGATCAGGAAATCAGTTCCGAAGCAGGCCCCGCAAGTTTCTGCAGCCGTTGATGGACGCACAATGCACAGCGACTCCCGCGCCGAGGCTATTTTACTAACCTTGCAGCCCGGCGAAGAAATGCCCATGCACAAAAACCCTTTTGATGTTTTGTTTGCAGGCATCAAAGGAGAGGCATTGCTGGTTTGCACCGACCAAACCATGACAATAATACCCGGTGAAACCATTTTCGTTACTGCAGATGAGGACCGTGCCTGGCAAAACAAAGGACAGGTTAAAGCCCAGATTTTGGTGTTTAAAATCCTGTCCTGACATAAGAGGGTTTTCGGGAATTACTTAGAAAAGTTGCTGGAAGAATTTTTAAAGCAACACTTTTTTCATATATTTATGCCTGAAATTAAACCCCTTGTCATCATGAAAAAAACAATACGCTCTGCCTTTTTTCTATTTTCATTAATTGCCTTAATTCCAATTACTTCTACGGCCCAAGAAAATAGCCGTATGACGGAATTTGAGGCTTTTGCCAATGGGGTTTTTGAAACTATCCTGGCCGAAAAGCACATTGCAGGAGCCACTTTTTCTGTGGTTCACAAGGGTGAGGTCATGATCAGAAAAGGCTATGGATTTGCCAATGTGGATCAGAATCTATCCGTAAATCCCGAAACAACCCTTTTCCGTATTGGTTCTATTAGCAAACTTTTCGTCTGGATAGGGGTAATGCAGATGGTGGAGCAGGGCAAGCTTGACTTAGATCGCGATATAAATGAATATCTTCAGGCCTTTAAAATTCCTGACACTTACGATCAGCCGGTTACTTTGCGAAGCCTGATGACCCACACGCCTGGCTTTGAAGACAAGCTTTATCAGCTTTTTGTGCTTGATGAAAACGACATGAAACCCCTGGCGGAAGTACTCAAAGAACAGCTGCCCAAAAGGGTCAGGCCACCGCTTCAGCAGGCCTCCTATTCAAACCACGGCACCGGCATTGCCCAGCACCTGGTGGAGCTGGCCAGCGAAATGCCTTTTGTGGAATATGCCGAGCGCTTCATTTTCGATCCCCTTGGCATGCAGCACACCACCATCAGGCAGCCCGTTCCTGCAGCCATGGCTACCAATCTTTCACTGGGTTATGCATACAAAGACGGCCGTTTTATTGAAAAGCCCTTTGAACTTATTCCGCTGCAAAGCATTGGGTCGGCCAGCACTACGGCCAGTGATATGGCGCGATTTATGAATGCCCTTTTGAATAACACCTGCCTGGAAGGGCATTGCCTGCTCGACTCGGCCACTTATGCCTTAATGACCAAACCTGCCTTTTCCCATGCCACCGGTACCAATCCCGCACTGCTGGGATTTATGGATGTGAGCTTCAACGGACACCGCATTTTCGGACACGGAGGCAGTACCTTCCTTTTTCACTCCTTGATGGTGATCCTTCCCGAAGACAGCACGGGTATTTTCTATTCCTTCAATAGTGAAGCCGGCTCCGGTGTGTCAATGAAAACAATTGAATACTTGGGTGAATACCTCTTTCCCGACACCAGACCTTTGGCAGAAACGATTGAACTGAACGCAGACTATCTGGAGGATTTCGAGGGTACCTATCGAATGAATCGCTTTTCACACACTGAATTCTTCAAGGTGCTGTCGTTGGCCATGTCAGCAAAGGTCAGCCAGGAAAATGGCATGCTGCGGATGGACGCCATGGGAGAAACCACCTGGTGGATGCCTGTTGACAGCCTGACCTTCAGGGAAGAAAGAAGCAACCAACTGATCGTTTTCTCGCGCGATAAAAAAGGGAAGGTCGACAATATCTTCCTGGGACAGCTGGCCATATTTGCTTTTAACAAAAATCGCGGATTCTGGACACCCCAACTGCACGCCATTCTGTTTGCATTGCTAATTTTTGTCATACTTTACATACTAGTTGTGTGGCCGGGGATATTTTTCTTACGCCGGAAATATGTGCCTGCCGACCGGGCGCCAGCAACTCTTCCGTTGGGCAGTAAAGTCATAGCATGGATAACGGCAGCATGCTATCTTCTTTTTTTCATTTTCTTCGCAACAGGCACTCCTCCCGGGCAAGACCTTGTGTTTGGAGTAACTCCCGGCATTAAGACAGCCTTGTTTTTCCCTTTGTTGGCTATTCCATTCACCATACTGATGATCTGGCAGAGCATCACCCTGCTCGATGAGCATAACACCCGCTTTCGCAGCCGCTTGTTTTACTGGCTCTCTACCCTGGTTTTCATGGCGGTGATCTGGCAATTTCATTTCTGGAACCTGCTGGGCTGGAGATATTAAATTTATTGTGTTTCCCGCCGAAAGGCAAATTTTTTCTGTGGTCCCTTTGGTATGCCCCACTACCGTCCAAAAGGGACCTTTTTATTGAAATGTATAATTAAAAGGCTTTTTATACTTTTGCAGCAAGTTTTTAATCCCTTACTGCACCCAATGAATCCTGCTAAAACCCTCCAAAAATCATTAATTCTTTTTATTCTTTTAATCACTTTTATTTTTCAGGTCCAGGGCAGGCAGGACCCCCGGAGGCTGGAAGCCATGAGAGTGGCCCATCCACCAAAAATGGATGGCACCCTCAGCGACCCCATTTGGCAACTTGCTTTTCCGGCCAACGGTTTTATGCAATATGAGCCACACAACGACCGCCCTGCCTCCTTCGAAACCGAAGTGCGTGTATTGTTCGACGACAATTCCATTTACATTGGGGCCTTGCTTTTCGATCCCAGCCCCGACAGTATACTTACCGAGCTGGGTTTGCGCGATGCCGACGACAAGCTCAATGCCGACCAGTTTTGGGTAGACATCAACCCTTTTAATGATGGAGTGAATGGTTTCCGTTTCAAGGTGTCGGCCTCGGGGGTGGAGACCGATGTCAACATGTCGGGCAGTACTGGCAACCGTGGCGACCTTAACTGGGACGCCGTTTGGAAAAGCCAGGTGAGCATCACTGATTTTGGCTGGGTAGTGGAAATGGAGATCCCCTATTCTGCCTTGCGATTCCCAAAAGGAGCCATGCAAGACTGGGGCATAAACTTCTGGCGCGAGATAAGGCGCACGCGCGAGTCGTCGAGCTGGAACTTTGTGAACCGCCGTATTGGTGAGCAGTTGGGCTCCATGGGGCTGCTCAGCGGCCTGGACGGCATTGATCCGCCCCTGCGACTGGCATTCTTCCCATATGTTTCGGGCTATATGGAGAAAAACGGCGGCGACCTTGGCTGGGCAAGGACTTTTAATGGCGGTATGGATGTGAAATACGGCATCAGCGAAAGCTTTACCCTCGACATGACCCTGATCCCAGATTTTGGCCAAGTGCACTCCGATGCGCGGGTGCTGAATCTTACACCCTATGAAGTGAAATACGATGAGAACCGGCAGTTTTTTACTGAGGGCACGGAGCTTTTCAGCAAGGCCGACCTTTTTTATTCGCGCCGCATAGGCACCGAACCAAAGGGCTATCGCAGCGTAAGGAACGAACTGCTCGAGAACGAAGTAATTGAAGAGAACCCTGTGGAAACCCGCCTGATCAATGCCACCAAGTTTTCGGGGCGCACTTCGCGTGGCCTGGGCATAGGCATATTTAACGGCATGACCGCCGCCAGCAATGCCTTGGTACTCGACACCATAGGCCAGCAGACACGCGAAATAACCACCCAGCCTTTTACCAATTACAACCTTGTGGTACTCGACCAGAGTCTTCCAAACAATTCATATGTAAGCTTGGTCAACACCAATGTGAGCGGCTCGGCAGAAGGCTACATGGCCAACGTGACCGGTACGGAGTTTCGATTGCTCGACCGCACCAATATGTTCCGCGCAAGCGGTAAGGCAGCCCTGAGCCAGCAATACTTCAGCGAGGCCGACAACAACTTTGGCTACAAATACGATTTGAACCTGGGAAAATACGGTGGCACATGGCAATACAGCTACTCGCGCTCGGTGATCAGCGATACTTACGAGCAAAACGACATGGGATTTCTGAGAAGAAATAATGAAGTGGAGGATGAGGTATCACTGAGCTACAATGTTTTTGACCCTTTCTGGCGCATTCTTAACTATTCCACTGGCCTTTCGTTCGAATACAGTAAATTGTTTAATCCCCGGACCTTTACAGGGATGGAACTGGGATACAATCTGAGAGTCTTGTTCGATACGCGCTTTTTTATCATCTTCAGGGCAAATTATAAGCCACAGGGAGAGCGCGATTATTTTGAACCCCGCGCCCCGGGCAGATTTTACGAAACCGACGATGCCTTCGACCTGTACTTGATGTATTCGACCGACTATCGCAAAAGGGTGTATCTTGATGGTAGTTTTTATTACGAAAAAATTAATTCGATATACAACCAGGACAGCTTCAACTTCGACTTCCGGCCCACTTTCCGCGCAAGCGACCGACTGAACATTGGTTACGGGCTCAATTATTCCGAGAAAAGAAACGATATTGGTTACGTCAGGCAAAACAACCCCGAAGAGGTCTACTTTGGAAAACGAAACAGCCCCACCACCATCAACACCTTGCGAACTACCTACATTTTCAGCCCCACCATTGCCCTGAACTTCGACCTGAGGCATTACTGGTCGAGGGTATTTTATGATGGCGACTATTTTTTCCTCAACACCAACGGTCGCCTTGAAAATATTGAAGAAGACCTGCAAATCCCAGACATTAATTACAATGCCTTCACCATCGACATGAAGCTCACCTGGAACTTTGCACCCGGAAGCCAGCTCTCGCTTGTATGGAAAAACATTATCGACAGCCGCCAAAGCGATGCATCACCGACTTTCCTTGAAAACCTTGAACGCACCCTGAACGAACCACAGCTAAACAGTTTTTCATTGAAGCTGCTTTATTACATAGATTATCAGATGATCAGAAGAGCGGTTAGCCGTTAATTCCTTTTGTTAATAAAGTTTTGATAAGTTACTTGGATAGGAAAGAAACAGGATCAGAAATATGGATAATTTTGCACCCGTACTGCATAATTATTCAGAATGGAAAATAAAACCTTACGCCTGCAGGCAATAAAGAGAATAATAAGCTCTGAAAAAATCGCCAGTCAGGAACAATTAATGCAAAGACTTCAGGCCGAAGGATTCGACTTAACCCAGGCCACCGTTTCAAGAGACCTTAAGCAACTGCAGGCAGGCAAGAAACCCGACCCCGATAAAGGGTCGGTTTTTTTTATCACCGAACCTGAACTAGCTTCAATGTCAAAAGAAACCATCGATGGCAGGCTATTGCTTTCAGGAATCCGTTCGGTGATATTTGCCAACAATTTTGGGGTGGTAAAAACCCTGCCTGGCTATGCCAGCAGCATTGCCGTGCATATCGACAAGCACAATCGCTTCGAGATCATTGGCACCATTGCCGGCGACGACACCATTCTGCTCATACCCGGGCAGAATATCGACCACAACCAAATGAAAAAAGCCCTGAAAATGATTTTTCCTGAACTTCAGGACCATTTTTTCCGCAAGGGATAGTCCTTTAAAAAGTACATTTCTAAAGTCAAAACAACTATTCATGAATCAATCCGGAGTAAAAAAGAAAGCAAGGCTGATCCTCGAAAACGGGAAGGAGTTCAATGGGGTGTCTTTCGGCTATGAGGGTTCGGTGGCAGGCGAAGTGGTTTTTAACACCGCCATGACCGGCTACCCCGAGAGTCTCACCGACCCCTCCTACAAAGGGCAGATATTGGTGTCCACATTTCCCCTTATCGGGAATTACGGAGTACCCAAAAGGGAAATGGAGAATGGCATACTTAAAGGCTTTGAATCAGATCGGATACAGATTTCAGGCCTGATCATTTCAGATTATTCTTCGGAATACAGCCACTGGAATGCAGAACTTAGCCTCGGTGACTGGTTGAAAGAGCATAAAGTGCCTGGTATTTGCGGCATCGACACCCGTGCATTGACCAAGATCATTCGTGAGTCGGGATGCATGCTGGGGAAGATTGTTTTTGAAGATGAAATGCTTGACTGGTACGACCCCAATGCCGACAACCTTGTTGCTCAAGTGAGCGTGCCCGAAAAGAAGATTTACGGAAACGGCCGGCATCGCATTATGCTCATTGACTGTGGGGTAAAGTTCAACATTATCAGGAGTCTGCTTGAATATGACACTACCGTGATCCGTGTGCCTTACGATTATGATTTCCTTTCGGAAGAATACGACGGCCTTTTTATCACCAATGGTCCGGGCGACCCGGCCATGTGCACCAAAACCATCCAACACCTATCAAAAGCTATTGTTGCAGACATTCCCATTTTCGGTATTTGTTTAGGCAATCAGCTGCTGGGCATTGCCAGCGGGGCAAGCACCTTCAAGCTGAAGTATGGCCACCGCAGTCACAACCAGCCAGTGATACAGCATGGCACCAACCAATGTTTCATTACTTCGCAGAATCATGGTTTTGCCGTGGACCACAGCAAGCTGAAAAACGACTGGGAGGTTTATTTTACCAATCTGAACGACAACACTTGCGAAGGCATTCGCCACCGCGAAAAGCCCATATTTTCTACCCAGTTTCACCCCGAAGCCTCCGGCGGACCAACCGACACTGCTTTCCTGTTCAGCCAGTTTATTGAAATGATTGAAAAACAACGGTAATATCTCCACAGAATGAATACAAACAGTGATCTGTCAAAATCAGAAATAAAAAAAGTAATTGTGCTGGGTTCGGGTGCACTTAAGATCGGCGAGGCCGGCGAGTTCGACTACTCCGGTTCACAGGCGCTGAAAGCACTTAAGGAAGAGGGCATTGAAACCGTGCTGATCAATCCCAATATTGCTACGGTGCAAACGTCAGAAGGCATTGCCGACAAAATATACTTCCTGCCCGTAACACCCGCTTTTGTTGAACAGGTAATCGAAAAGGAAAAGCCCCAGGGCATCCTGCTGGCATTTGGCGGGCAAACAGCACTGAACTGCGGCATAAAACTGGAAGACAGCGGCATTTTTGAAAAATTCGGCGTGAAAGTGCTGGGCACCCCGGTGCAGGCCATTAAGAACACCGAGGACCGCGACCTTTTTATTAAGAAACTTGATGAGATCAGCGTAAAAACGGCCCGCAGCCGTGCCGTGGAAAGCACTGAAGAAGCGCTGAAAGCAGCAGAGGAGATTGGCTACCCGCTGATTGTCAGGGCTGCTTTCGCCCTGGGCGGACTGGGCAGCGGCTTTGCCTCAACCAATGATGAGCTAGAAAAACTTTGTCAAAGCGCCTTTGCTTATTCCTCGCAAGTACTTATTGAAGAATCCCTCAAGGGCTGGAAGGAGATTGAATATGAGGTGGTGCGCGACCGGTACAACAACTGCATCACGGTATGCAACATGGAAAACTTCGACCCCCTGGGAATACATACGGGCGAAAGCATCGTAGTGGCACCATCGCAAACCCTGTCGAACAGCGAGTACCATAAGCTCAGGCAATTGTCCATCGACATTATCCGCCACATTGGTGTGGTGGGCGAGTGCAACGTGCAGTATGCACTGCATCCCGAATCGGAAGACTACCGAGTGATCGAGGTCAACGCCCGGCTTTCGCGCTCCAGCGCACTGGCATCAAAGGCCACTGGCTACCCGCTGGCATTCGTGGCTGCAAAGCTGGCCCTGGGTTATGGGTTGCACGAACTAAAAAACTCTGTGACCAAAACCACTTCGGCCTTTTTCGAACCGGCCCTCGACTATATCGTTTGCAAGATTCCGCGCTGGGACTTGGGTAAGTTCTCGGGCGTGTCGAAGCAGATTGGAAGCAGCATGAAAAGTGTGGGCGAAGTGATGGCCATTGGTCGCAACTTCGAAGAGGCCATTCAGAAGGGACTGCGCATGATCGGGCAAGGCATGCACGGATTTGTGGGAAACTCCGACATTCATTTCGATAATGTGGAGGAAGAACTCCAAAAGCCAACCGACATGCGCATTTATGCCATCAGTGCCGCCCTGGAGGAAGGATACAGCATTGACCGCATCCACGAGCTGACCAAAATCGACAAATGGTTCCTGAACGGCCTGAAAAACATTCAGCAAGTTAAGGATCAACTTCAGCAAATAGATTCGCTGGAAGAAATCCCGGATGTTTTGCTTCTGGAGGCCAAAGTGAGGGGGTTTTCCGATTTTCAGATCGTGCGCATGGTGCTCAATTGCCTGCCCATTGAAATAGAAACCCAAATGAACATCCTCCGGAATCTTCGCAAGCAAAGGGGCATTGTGCCCTCAGTTAAGCAGATTGACACCATGGCTGCCGAGTATCCTGCACAGACCAACTACCTCTACCTGACCTACTCTGGCTCGGAACATGATGTGGCGTTCAGCCACGATCAGAAATCAGTGGTGGTACTTGGTTCAGGGGCCTACCGCATTGGCAGCAGCGTAGAGTTCGACTGGTGCGGGGTCAACGCTTTGCAAACCATCTCGAAAACAGGCATGCGTTCGGTCATGATCAATTACAATCCCGAAACGGTTAGCACCGATTTCGATGTGTGCGACCGGCTTTATTTCGAAGAGCTTTCCCTGGAAAGGGTTTTGGATATCGTAGACCTGGAAACCCCGAAGGGCGTAATCGTTTCCACCGGCGGGCAGATACCCAACAACCTGGCCATGCGCCTATTCAGGCAGGAAGTTCCCATTTTGGGCACCTCTCCCCTTTCCATCGATCAGGCCGAAGACCGCAACAAGTTTTCGGCCATGCTCGACAGGCTGGGCATTGACCAGCCCCGCTGGAGCGAACTCACCAGCATTGAAGAGATCAATCGCTTTGCCGACAAGGTGGGATTTCCGCTGCTCATCAGGCCTTCCTATGTTTTATCGGGCGCCGCCATGAACGTGGTTTCCAACAAAACCGAAATGGAGCAGTTCCTTTCGCTGGCCACCAAAGTTTCGAAGCAGCACCCGGTAGTAGTTACCGAGTTTATTGAAGGCGCCAAGGAAATTGAGATCGATGCGGTGGCTGATCACGGCGAGATCATTGCCTATGCCTTTAGCGAGCACATCGAGTTTGCCGGGGTACATTCGGGAGACGCCACCATGGTTTTTCCGCCACAGAAACTTTATTTCGAAACCATTCGCCGCATCAAGAAGATCAGCAAGGCCATAGCAGCTGAGCTTAATATTTCGGGGCCTTTCAACATGCAGTTCCTGGCAAAGGACAACGAAATCAAGGTGATTGAATGCAATCTCAGGGCATCAAGAAGTTTTCCATTTGTTTCCAAGGTTCTGAAGGTCAATTTCATAGAGCTGGCAACCAAAATCATGCTGGGACTGAAGGTCGAAAAACCCGGCAAGTCCATTTTCGACCTCGACTACATTGGTATCAAGGCGCCGCAATTCAGCTTCTCCAGGCTTGCCAAGGCCGATCCTGTTCTCGGAGTAGAAATGGCCTCCACCGGCGAGGTAGGCTGTCTTGGCGACACCTTTTACGAGGCCATACTCAAGGCCATGCTGTCGGTGGGCTACACCATCCCTAAAAAGAATATTTTGCTCAGCACCGGCCCCATGCGTTCAAAGGTAGAACTCGTGAACTCCTGCAAGATACTTATTGAGAAAGGCTACAACCTTTTTGCCACCCGTGGCACGGCCAATTTCCTGCAACTGAACGGCATCCATGCCGAACCCCTTCATTGGCCCGACGAAGACGCCAAGCCCAATGTGCTCGACTACCTTCGGAACAAAATGATCGACCTGGTGATAAACATCCCGAAAGACAACAGCCAGTCGGAGCTTTTCAATGATTATGAGATCAGGCGCAACGCCATAGATTTCAACATTCCGCTTATTACCAATGCCAGGCTGGCCAGCGCTTTCATTTATGCCTTTTGCAAATACCAACCCGGTGAAATAAAAATTAAAAGCTGGGACGAATACAATTAAAGTCCAGCTTTTCTTCACGTAAAAATTAATGCTAAACCTTTTCAAGGGTTTTTGGTTAATTTTGCCATACCAAATCCAAACAAAATGAAGAAAATATTATTAGTTGCTGCGCTCGTAATAGTGGCTGCTTCCGCTTTTTATTGCAATACCAGGAAGACTGAAGCTGACCTGATTGTGCATAACGCCAACGTTTACCTTGTTGACGAGGCTTTCTCAACTGCTGAAGCTTTCGCGGTAAAAGACGGCAAAATTGTTGAAACCGGCAGCAGCAAGGCGATATTGAAGAAATTCACCTCCAGTGTGATCACCGATATGGAAGGTGCCTTTGTTTACCCCGGCCTGATCGATCCGCACAGCCATTTCTTTGGCTATGGACGCTCGCTCGCCAATGCCGACCTTATGGGTGTGGCCTCTTTCGAGGAAATCATAGAGATACTTCAACAGCATCATGAAAAATACCCCTCAGAATGGCTGCTTGGCCGTGGCTGGGACCAAAACCTCTGGCCAGTGAAGGAGTTTCCGCACCGCAGCCAGCTAGACGCCGTCTTTCCGGACATACCCGTGCTGCTCACCCGCGTGGATGGCCATGCCGCCATCGCCAACACCGAAGCCCTCCGCCGGGCCGGCATCACCGCACGCACCCGGATGGCAGGTGGTGATGTGATCGTGCGTAATGGTGAACCCACCGGCATCCTGATCGACAACGCCATTGGGTTGGTTCGCCGTCAAATCCCCGCTCCCACCTTACAGGATGAGATCAACGCCCTGCTCAACGCCCAGACCAACACTTTTGCCGTGGGACTCACCAGCGTGAGCGATGCCGGATTGGCCACCCAGGCCGTGCGCCTGATCGACTCGCTGCAGCAGGCCGGTGCCATGAAAACCAGGATATACGCCATGCTTAGCCCAACGGAAGAAAATTTTGAAACCTTCGTTAAAAACGGTCCATATAAAACCGATTATCTCAATGTACGCTCCGTGAAACTTTTTGCTGATGGCGCCCTGGGCTCGCGCGGTGCCAGGCTCATTGAAGATTATTCTGACGAGCCCGGCAATGCCGGACTGCTGGTCGAGACGCCTGATGTCATGGCCGAGGTATCGCGCAAAGCCTTTGAGCATGGCTACCAGGTTGCCACCCACGCCATTGGCGATTCGGCCAACCGGCTCATGCTTCACATCTACGGCGAGATTCTCAAAGACAAGAACGACCTGCGATGGCGCATTGAGCACGCACAGATCGTGCACCCCGACGACTTCGACCTTTTCGGCAAGTACAGCATCATTCCCTCCATACAAACCACCCACGCCACAAGCGATATGATATGGGCTTATGACCGTCTGGGGACAGAGCGCATGAAAGGAGCTTATGCCTATCAACAGTTACTGCAACAAAATGGCTGGCTGCCCAACGGCAGCGACTTCCCCGTGGAGCGCATCAACCCCTTGTATGGCTTTTACGCTGCCTTTGCCCGCAAAAACCACGATGGCTATCCCGAAGGCGGTTTCCAGATGGAGAACGCCCTCACCCGCGAGCAAGCCATGCGTGGCATGACCATCTGGGCCGCCAAAGCGCAATTTGAAGAACATGAAAAAGGCAGCCTGGAGCCCGGCAAATTCGCCGACTTCATTGTGGTAGAAAAAGACCTGATGACCATGCCCGCCGAAGAGATCCTAACCCTGCCCATAAAATACACTTTCGTAAATGGCCAAAGGGTGTTTGCATCAGGAAATTAAAAAATGGCCTTTCTGATCAATAAAACTCACGGTGTGACTTCAAGTCACCCCGTGAGTGGCTTTTATAGTTGCCTCTCCACTTCACTTCGTTTCAATGGGTTGTTAGGCTAACATTTCCTGGCAAAAGAAAACAAAAATGGAGACTTATCGTTAAATTTGCAGGAGATAAACCAATGGAAATCATGAACATTATAGAAAAAAGGGACTTCATTCACAGTTACTTGCATTATGCGGATGAAAAAACCATTGACGAGTTTTATGAAAAGCTTCAGAAAGAGGAGGTTTTAAGGGCAAAGCTTGAAAGCAGGGCTGCCAAAGCCGAGGATGACATTCGTTCTGGGAGAATTTTTTCCCGAACAGAATTGGAGCAACGCACGGCAACTATTGGAAAATAGATATTTTTGACTCCAGGCAAGACCCCGAGAAAATGAAGGGATAACCTAATGCTTTAAAGATATCTTTGCCTCATCTCAATCTAAAAGTTTTTTTTAAGTGTTCCATGACCAAGTTTTGGTGTGATTCGGTATCTCATTTTGAAATTCTGCAAAAAATTATAGCTTTGCTAAACACACCTATAAAACTAAGGAAGGTGATGTTAAATGGATTGAAAAAAAAACTAAACAACAGGAGGTAACAGAATGCTTGGAAGCCTATTGATTTATTTAATTTTTGTTTTAATTCCGGCAATTAGTATTTATAATAAAGATAAAGGTCAGTATCGTTGGGTAAAATTTTTAAACTTACTAATTACGTTTCTTCTGGTTTATGATAAGGGAAATAATACCAGATTAAATTTCTTATTTCTAAAAGAGAACATTTCAAACCTAAGCAATGAAATTTACATTCAAATAGGTATAATCCCGCCAATCATTAATTATTTGGGCTTTTTTCTAGATTCAATTTTTACCTTTCTTTTTTTAACGGCAATGATAGGTCTGGGCTTAAGAAACAAAAAAGTCTATGAAAGTCTTTGGATAATTATTCCCATTGGGATACCTTTCCTAATAATTGGGAGTCATTTTAGAACCTATGAAACGTTTAAAGAAATGGCGCCCCACTGGACCGATTTAAAGATTTTCATATTTAATCTTCTTTTTACTGCTTCATACTGGATTGTTTTCTTGGTTGTTTACAGATCAAAAAAATTCCGAAGTTTTTTTGAAGCAAATTTTAATGAAGTAAAGCCCCCTGAAGCTTTGGATTAGTATTAGAATAAAATTTCCACTGTCTTCAAAAATGTGAAAAGTTGGGTTTGAAAATGTTCTCCTCCTACCGCTACCCTGCCTGCCGGCAGGCAGGTAACTACCGCTATTTTCCTGAGCCCTGAGCTTTTCAGCTTTTTCCTTTTTCCTTTATCCTTTCTCCTTTATCCTTGT
>JAHYJD010000089.1 GCA_019429365.1 Bacteroidales bacterium
CCCATGCTCCATGCCCCATACTCCATGCCCCGTTTTTTATTACCGACCGAAAAATCTGGTTTTTTTTTAAAATTCTGTCTGATGCCAAAGGATTAATGCATATTTTTATCGGGTGGTTTTCCGCTCAGATAATTAATATTCTGCTAAAAGGGAAAAACAACCTTCCTTATTGGAAATAATAATTTTCAATTTTTCGGGTAAGGCAACAAACTATTCTTGTGGGAAAATGAGCACTGAAAAGAAGAAAAAACTGGCCGCCCTCCCAACGGAAGAGCAGGATAGGAAGGATCTTAAGAACTTATTGGATCTTAAGAAAAAATTGCTTTTCTATGAAAGGATCCTGGGGGAGGCCAGTGCTGGTCTGGTAATTTTCGACATGATCAAGCTGAAGGCCGTCTGGACCAATGACTCGCTTCGCCGCATACTGGGGCTTAAGCGCAGCACCCACCTCAATTCTGATGAGATACTCTCCATGTATCATCCAGAGGATCAGAACCTGCTGCTCGAAATGCGCAGCTTCTTCCGCAGCAATAAAAAGGATCCCTACACTGCTTTCTATAAGTTCCGCAACATAAACGGGGAGTTTATCTGGTTCTATACGGTGGCGCGCATCTTTCGTTACGATCCTACGCAGGATGTTTTTGAGGTGCTGGGCGTTTCCCTTAACTTTTCTGAGGAACTAATTTACGGCAAAAACCTCAAACTTTTTGCACAGGAAAAGTTGCAGAAGACCAACCATAAAAACATTAACCGTATAACGCCCCGCGAGAAGGAAATCATCAAATATATTGCAAACGGGTTTAAGATGCGCGAAATTGCCGAGCTGCTTGGCCTGAGCGTTCATACCGTAAACAACCACCGCAAGAATATTTTAATCAAGCTGGAGATGAAAAACCTGGCTGCCCTGGTAAATTTTGCCGTAGAGAACGGTCTCGACTGATTTTCCCCCTATCCTGGAAATAAAAAAAAGCCACCCCCTCCCCGGGATGGCTTTTGATGATTACCTGGCCAAAATTTATGGTTGGTAAATCATCTTACCTG
The DNA here is from genome assembly GCA_019429365.1 of Bacteroidales bacterium. GTDB lineage: Bacteria > Bacteroidota > Bacteroidia > Bacteroidales > UBA7960 > UBA7960. The sequence continues at coordinate 1,042 of JAHYJD010000089.1, forward strand.
AATAGGCCTGATCGCCTATGGTAATGCGATACATGTAAATGCCCGGCTTCATGCCCTGGGGAGTCCAGTCAATCTTATAGGATCCCTGCTGCATATATTCATCCTTCACGATTTCCATGGTTTGTCCAAGGAGGTTCATTACCTCTATCTTCACCTGTCCTTCGCTGGTCAGCACAAACTCCATGGAGGTAGTGTGGCGGAAGGGGTTGGGATAGCTGGTGTAGAATATGCCGGCATCGTTGGTTTCAATAAGGTGGTTGGTAAAGTGCAGGTTCGACACGTTCACCTCGAAGGGGCTTGCCTGGCTGCCGTTTCCAATGGGGTTGAAGATCACCGAGATCACATCGTCGGCGGTGAAGCCCTTTTGTCCTTCGGCATTGCGCAGGTCGCTGAAGCTGATCGAATAGTCCTTGCCATTGGGGTCGAGGGTGATCACGCTGCGGTATTGCTCGTTCCATGCATGGATGCTCGATTTGGCAATCATCACCTCTACGGTACCCACACCACTTGCGTGGAAGGCCACCTGGTTGTACTGGGTCATGTCCATGGGCAGGTTGCCCGGGCCCAGCCTGCGGAACATCGAGGCATAAGTCCTTACGTTGCCTTTCATGCTGGCGTTGCGCTCAATGTTGTACGAACGGTCGTGCAGTATGCCATCTTCGGCTTCGGTGCTGAAGTGGGTTACCACCGAGTTGCCCGGGTCGTAGTCGAACATCCAGGGGCCATCGGCATAGTAAAGCACGTCGCGGGCGTTGTCGCGGTTGTTGGCAATGGAGAAGCCGGCATCGAAGATAAATCCTGTGGGCACTTCCACGCTGGAAGTGGCAGTGGTCGGAATGTCCACTTCGATTTCAAACCAGGTCCTGCCGCCGTTTTCAACTACAGCCTTGGAGCCATAAAGGGTGATTTTGGAAGCGCCGTTGGTGTTCACCAGGTTGAGCAGCAGCTTGCCGTTGCGGTATTTGCCGTTCTGCACGTAAACCTGCGGAATCTGCGGCATGCTGTTGGCGTTGCGGAACTGCAGCTGTCCGGCAGTACCCATGGCGGTCAGAATGTCTTCCACCAGCTCGCGGGTAAACTGCGGGGTCACCGACCATACCTGGAAGTTGAACACTTCCTCGGTACCGTTGGGGTTGTAAAGCTCATTGTGCCAGCGGTTGTCGATGGTGAAACCATTGTTTCTCCAGGTGGCGATAAAGCTAACGGCATAGTCAACGTATCCGTTGGGGTGTACCAGCTTGGAGAGGATAAAGGGCTGTCCGGCAATCTGAATGTGCCTGATCTCTTCGAGCGAAGCGCCGGTGAGCCTGTCGCAGATCACCTTGGTGTGCTCGTATACCGTGCCGGGATCGGTGGCAATGGCCAGGATGGCGGCGCGGCGGCTGTTGTTCTGCTGCAGGTAGTCCACGGCAAAGATCTCGTTGGCATTGGTAATGGCCAGCAGGTCGGCAGGGGTGGAGATAAAGGCGCGGGTTTGTGCGGGGCCGTGCTCGGGAATAAAGTAGCTGATGCCGGTGGAGGGGGTGCCTTCCATGGTGGCAGCCATGATATTGCCCACCAGCATGTCGTTGATACTGAATGCCGGCATTTCTTTCACGCGGTTTTCTGACTCAATGTGTCTGCTTTCTACCATGCGTTTGTGCTGACGCAGTGCGATCTGCGAGGCCATGTTGCCATCGCTCTCGATTCCGCCGTCATCGCCGCCGGTCGACTCGCCAATGGTTACCACTACTTCGTCGTAGTTGTTGTCGAGGTTGGGGTCTTCCTGGTCGAAAGGCAGGATCTGGGCTGCATTTACAGCCGAAGGAATGGCTTCGCTCAGCAGCATGCCGGTGCTGTAAACCAGCATGGCGTATCCGCCGGGAGGAATGGTGCCAATGGTCCAGATACCGTTTTCAGGATTGTAAGTGCCGTGGCTGCCGTCGTCAATGCGGATAATAAAGGGGAATACGTTGGGCAGCATGTTTTCTACGCTTACGCCGGTGGCATCGATGCTGGGGTTGAGGTTGGTAACCACCAGGGCAAAGATCAGTTCGTCCACTTCAGCAGGATCGGGTGTGGCAATGTTTACCTCTATGGTCACCTGCAGGTCGACCAGGATTTCGCCTTCGGCGATCACAAATTCGGCAGTGGCCTGGCAGCCGTCTTCGTCGGTAACGGTGAGCACATAGGTGCCGGCGGCCAGGTTGAAAAGATTGGGGGTGGTTTCTCCGTTGCTCCAGGCGTAGCTGTAGGGTGCGTTGCCGCCAGAAACGCTGGTGACAATAGCGCCATCGGCCATGTCAAAGGCAGAAACCTGGGTAACAACACCGCTGATTACGATTTCGGTCGATTCGCTTACCACGATACCGCTTACATAAAGCATGCAGTTAATGCCGTCGCTGATTTCCACGCTGTATTCGCCAGCGGGGATATTCTCCAGGTTCTGGGTAGTGGCGCCGTTGCTCCACAGGTAGGTATAGGTTCCGTTGCCATTGTGTACTTCAAGGTAAATGGCGCCGTTGCTTTCGCCGAAGCAGCCTGCATCAACCACATCGTAGAAGGCATACATGGTTTTTACGAAGATAGAAGCGGTGGCAGCATTGCTGCAGCCATTCTCATCTACGAAAGTATAAGTGATTTCCCAGGTGCCTGCCCCTACCAGGGTAGGATCGAACATGCCGTCGACCACGCCGGGGCCGCTGTAAACACCGCCTGCAGGCATGCCGCCTTCAAGCATAAAGGAAGGTCCGTGCTCGCAAACATCTGCAAGAGGTGCAAGGGTTACCACGGGCAGTTCGTACACGCTGATGGAAGCGGTGGCAAAGCTGCTGCAGCCATTCTCATCTACGAAAGTGTAAGTGATCTCGAAGGAACCTGCGCCGGCAGCCTGGGGATCAAACATGCCGTTGGTCACACCGGTGCCGCTGTAAACGCCGCCCTGGGGCATTCCGCCACTGAGTTCAAAGGCAGGGGCGTCGCCGCAAATGGCTTCGAAAGCCGCCAGGCTAACCTGGGGTAATTCGTACACGGTAATGGAAGCGGTGGCAGTGTTGCTGCAGCCGTTTTCATCCACGAAAGTGTAAGTGATCTCGAAGGTACCTGCGCTGGCAGCCTGAGGGTCAAACATGCCGTTGGTCACACCGGTGCCGCTGTAAACGCCGCCTGCGGGCATTCCGCCGCTGAGTTCGAAAGCGGGAGTGTCATGGCAAATGCCGTCAAAAGCAGCAAGGCTTACCTGGGGCAATTCGTAAACAACCACTTCAACCGAAGCACTGCCTTCGCAGCCGGCTTCGCTGAATACGGTAACGTTATAGGTGCCGGAAGTGGCCACCACTATGCTCTGGGTGGTTTCGCCGGTGCTCCACAGGTAGGAGGCTCCTTCGGAAGCGGTCAGCTCAACAGCGCCGCCTTCGCAGAATGCAAGGTCGCCATCGGCGGTGATCGAAGCAAGCACTTCGGCGCCGGGCTCAATGGTAAAGCTGGTTTGGTCTTCACAACCATTGGCATCGACCACGCTTACGCTGTAGGTGCCGGGAGCCAGGTTGCTAACGCTGAAGTTGCCGCTTGCCAGCAGGGATTTGTTCAGCTTTGCAATTTGGAATGCATTGCGGCTGCGGCTGATTTCGGTTACCATTCTGCTTTCCGTGGTGCCATCGAGCATAATGGGTTGTCCGTATTCGTCGGTTACATTTAAGGTATAAGGAGGTGTTCCACCCGAAACGTTGAAGTTGGCGGCGCCATCATTGGCTCCTGCACAGTTTTCGTGTACGATCTGGCTCACCATAGCTTCCAGCTCTTCTGCCGGCTGGCCTACCATAAAGGTGGCTTCGGCCTGGCAGCCGTTGGCGTCGATCACGGTCAGGGTGTATTCTCCTGCGGCGAGGTTGTAAGCCGCGGGGGCGTTCAGGCTGGCGTCGTGGCTCCAGAGATACTGCAGGGGCTCGGTGCCGCCGCTTACTTCAGCCACAATGCTTCCGTCGTTGCCATCGAAGCAGTTTACGGCTTCAACCATGGCGCTTAACGAAAGGGATACCTGTGTCACTTCAACATAAAATGCTGCTGCAGGGCAGCCGTCGCCGGTCAGTTCGTCAGAAACGATCAGCGTCCACTGTCCGGCCAAGGAGGCCATTATTGTACTGGCAGTGCCGGCCACCTGTCCCAGGGGGTTGATCCACTGGATCTGGTAGGGGGGCTTTCCGCCGCTGATGGCTGCTGCGATTTCTGTCATGCCATCTTCGCAAAACAGGGGGGCTTCGGGCGTGATGGCGGCTTCAATCTCAGGGTATACATAAACTTTGGCGGTTTCGCAATGCTCGCCTACATAACCGGTGCATGATTCGAGGGCAGAAACCTGTCCGCAAACATTAAATTCTACATAATCAGGAAAGAGGGGCATGCCTTCCACCCAGGTGAAGGTGGGGCTGCCAGGGCCGGTAGAGAAATCGAGGGCGCCTGCAAAGTCGCCGCTCCAGGTAATGGTCGATTCCTGGAAGCCAACCACGTTCAGTTCGGTGCTGCAATCCTGGCGTACTTCAAACTCGGGAACGGCAGGAACGGCGTGGGAGTTGATCACCAGTTCGTAGTTGTTCTGTCCGGGCTTGCAAAAACTCAGTGCGTACATGCCACCTTTGGCAATACACACCTGGTCGCCTATCTTATAAGAAGGCGATGCGCAGCTGCCTTCCTCAGCGGGCAGTGGGGTAAGCCACCAGTCGGCGGCACCCGTAGCGGTGGCGCCGGCCAGGTTGATGCTCACGGCGGCCGTCTGGTCGCTGAGGATCAGCAGCACTTCAAAGCAGCGGTTGCCGCCACCTGTAATGCCGCAGCAGAATCCGTTGCGGAAGTCGTCGGTTAAATAAAAGGAGCCGTCGGGGTCATCAGTAAAGTCAACCACGATAAAAGGCACGTCGCTGTCGCAAACACCCGAAGGTTCGTAAAACGTTAAAAGGTCCTTGTATGCCTTAGGCACGGGGACCATGGTTCCATTAAGACCGGAAGGAGAAGTAGCGTAAAGGCTTGAGGGGCTGGAGGTGATCAGACCTTCAGCGGCAATGCCTGTTTGGGTTTCAAGGCTGCTGCTCAACAAAGTCTGCGCCTGAACCACCGGGTTCGGGAGCAGCATAAAAAGGAACAGCACGCCAATTGAATTGCGTAAAAGTTTTTTCATTTTGGGGAGGGTTAAATGAATAAATGAAAAGTGTCGGACAAAAATGCTTTTTAAAGAGCGTTTGAAAATCGTATGCTTTGATTTACATGGTAAAATTACACCGGCCATCAGGGCCGAACAATTGGGGTTTATCCATATTTTTATCTAAGGGTTTTTACGAATAAAAAGGCTGTTTTCTAAGGGTAAGTTGTTTTTTTGTGTATGTAAAAAATTGAAAAACAAATACATGGATATAAATTGATTTTCAAAAAGCCAAAAACACGAATTGGAGTAATTTTTCCGGAAAAACACTCTTTGGCAAAAAATCAATTAATTAATGGATATAAATTGTCGACGAAAAAATAAAAAACCTGCATGAAACGCAGGTGGCTTTCTTAATATAATAAAATTTGAATTAAAATTACGTGAAATACGTAAAAAAAGACCGCCGGCACAAAGTCCGGCGGTCTTTTTTTTCTGTGGAGCTGGAGGGAATTGAACCCTCGTCCAAACGAGCAGCAAAAATGCTTTCTACATGCTTATCCTTTAGTTGGGGTTTCGGCCTTGGACCGGGAAAAGGCGGCCCTATCCTCAGCCTGAGCTTCTATATTTTTCGTGCAGGCACCGAAGCTTTACCTGCCTTATCCCGGCTTTTGATGATGCTTCCTTGGGGACGCGGCCGGGTGTGGCTTCCCGGGAAGCAAATGGCACTTAATAACTATTATTAAGCAGCCAAAGCGTAGTTGTAATCGTTGCCGTTTAGAGGCGTGAGAATCGGGATTAACGAGCCGCGTTCACAGCGCTCGGCATGCTTACACTCCCACTAAACCCGCTGTCAATGCCATGTCAGCCCCTGAGAATGTGTTGCAAAGATACGAAAAATATACCGAATATTTTTATTCCTTGTTTTGGCTTATCACGATGGGGTCCCCGTTGCCCAGCAGCGACTTCTCGAGCTGCCGGCCTTCCATGCGGTTGTGTAAGGAGATAAGGATCGATGGCAGCAGGAACAGGTTCGACAGTATGGCCACCGACAGGGTGAAGGCAATGAGGTAGCCCAGGGCCTGGGTGCCCCCGAAGGAGGAAAAGGTAAAGATGATGAATCCGAAGAACAACACCACGTAGGTGTACATCATGCTGATGCTGCTCTCGGACAGGGCGCTCAGCGTGGCCAGGCGTATGTTGTAGTTGTGAAACTTCAGCTCCTGCCTGAACTTGGCCAGGAAATGAATGGAGTTGTCGACCGAAATGCCCAGGGCAATGCTGAAGATAAGGATGGTGCTGGGTTTAATGGGTATGCCCAGAAAGCCCATCATGGCCGCCGTAAGGATTTGCGGGAAGAGGTTGGGGATAATGCTGATGATCACCATACGGGCATTGCTGAACAGCAGCGCCATCAGTATGGAGATGAAAATTACGGCAAAGCTCAGGCTGATCAGCAGGTTTTTTACCAGGTAGTTGGTGCCTTTCAGGAACACCACGCTGGTGCCGGTCATGGTCACACGGTACTGGTCGGGGTCGAATATGGAGTCGATGGCCGGCTGCAAGTCGTTTTGTATGCGCTGTATGTCGCGGGTGCCGATGTTGGCCATCTGCACGCTCACGCGGGTTTTCTGCATGGCGGTGTCGACCATGGCGCCCAGCACGCTGCCGGTACCCAGGCTGCCGCGCGGCATATAGCCCTGTATGAAGTTGCGGTCGTGGCGATTTGGCAGGGCATACATGTCGGGGTTGCCGCGGTAAAAGGCTTGTCGTGCAAACTTCATGGCCTCGGCCAAGCTCAGGGGGCGCGACAGCTCGGGGTGGGTGGCCAGCTCCTGCTGCAGGGCGTCGATGGCCTCCAGGCTGGCAGGACGCAGCACCCCGTTTGGGCGGTAAGTGTCGATCACAAACTCCAAAGGCATGATGCCGTTGACCTGGCGCTCAAAAAACATCAGGTCGCGGTACAGGCGGTCGCGGTGCGGAATGTCGTCGACCAGGCTGCCCGAGGTGTGCAGGCGGGTCATGCCCAGCACCCCCACCACCAGCGCCACCATGGCCAGTCCATACACCACGGGGCGGCGGTTGTTTACCACGTGGATCACCCGCCTCACCATCCCACGTAAGTGGTTGCGCTCCAAATGACGCATATGGCGGCGGCCGGGAGGTGCCGTATAGCTGTAGAAAATGGGTATCAGCGTAAGCGTAAGCAAAAATACGGTGAGGATGTTGAGGGCGGCCACTATGCCAAACTCCACCAGCAGGCGGTTGCCTGTAATGATAAAGGTGGCGAAGCCCACCGCCGTGGTGGCATTGGTGAGCATGGTGGCGTTGCCCACGCGCTGCACCACCCGCGCCAGGCCCTTCATCTGGTTGCGGTGCGAGCGGTACTCGTGGTGGTATTTGTTGAGCAGGAAGATGCAGTTCTCTACCCCGATAATAATGAGCAGGGGAGGGATGATGCCGGTAAGAATGGTGATTTCGTAGCCCAGCAGGCTCAGGGTGCCAAAGGCCCAAATGACGCTGATGCCCACGATGATCATGGGAAACAGCACCGCCTTCATGCTGCGGAAGAAGAAGAACAGCACCAGGCCGGTTACCAGCATGGCCAGCACCACAAACAAAAACAGCTCGGAGCGGATTTTTATGGAAGTGAGGGTGCGTATGTAAGGCAGGCCGCTGTAGTGCATCTCAATGCCGGTGCTTTCGCTGAAGGCCTTGCCGGCTTGCTGTATGGCTTCTATGAGTTGTTCGCGTGCGGGGGTGTTGAGGATGCCCTGGTCGAGGGTGATGGCCGTAAGCAGGGCGCCCGTCTCGGTATTGAACAGCAGCCCGCTGTAAAAGGGCAGGCTGAAAGCCTCCCGAAGCAGGCTGTCGAGCTCCTGCTGGGTCTGCGGCATGGCCCCAAACACCGGCGCAAAATCAAACTGCCGCAGGCTGTCGTTGCGAACCAGGCGCGGCACGTTGCTGATGTTAACCACCTCGCGCACCCCGTCAATGTCTTTTAGCCCCCTCGAAAATGCCTCCCACTGCAGAAAGGCCGGCAGCGAAAAGATACGCTCGTCTTCAATGCCCAGGAACATGGTGTTGCCATCTTCGCCAAACACGCTGCGAAACTCGCGGTAGTCGACAAAAGCCTGGTCGGACGAGGGCAGCATCTGTGCCATCTCATACGACAGCTGCACCTCCCGGGCCTTGTATCCCATGAAAATGGTGATCAGAAAAACAACGATAAGAATAAGCGGACGGTTACGCAGGATGATCCTGACAATTTTTCCCCACATCGAAAACGAATAATCTGGCTGTAAATATTTTGCGGGGCAAAGGTAAAAATAATGCTTACAATTCGGCCAGTTGTTGCTTCAGTTTTTTTGTCAGCCCGGCCACCACCTGCTCATACGAGTGCAGGGTCCATTCCATGATGAGGCTGTCGGTCAGGGAGCCATCCATATATATGGTATTCCAGTGGGTCTTGCTCATGTGGTAGCCCGGCTGCACGGCGGGGTATCGCTCGCGCAGCTCCACGGCCTTTTCGGGATCGCACTTCAGGGCAATGCTTTCAAAGGTTTCTACGTCGGTCAGCGCAAACATCTTGCCCATGACCTTAAACACCAGGGTGTCGGCATCGAAAGGGAAGCCCTCGCTGACGCCCTTCAGGCCCAGGCAGAAGTCGCGAAAGCGTTCGATGTCCATCAGTCGTCCAGGCGTTTCAGTATCACCGCCGAGCGGTTGCCATAGGGCAGGGCCTGCTCTTCCTCCTTCAGCTTCTTCCAGGCCCGCGCAATGATGATCTCGTCCAGCTCGTCCTTATCGCAGGGCACCTCCACCACATACTCGTCTTCGGCATAGGTGGCAATGCTGCATTTCACAATGGCTTTTCCCATGTATGGTTTTTATTTATTTTGCCCCCTTTCGGGGAAAAGAAGAATACAGCAATATTACGAAAAAAACGCAAACCATGGGCTTTCCCTGCCCGTCAATTGCGGTTGGCATTTTCTTTACTTTTGTTCAAAACTTTCCCTTTACCGGTTTGTCTTTTCTTTTTACTTTTACAGCTGCAAGATTAAACGAAAAAAGATGTCTTTTACAAGGAGGATACTGATCACGGGCGGGGCTGGTTTCATTGGCAGCAGCCTGGCCGAAAAGCTCATTGCCGACAAGGACAATTATGTGATCATTGCCGACGACCTCTCCACCGGGAGCCTAAAGAAGCTGCCCCTGCAGCCCAACGGCAACTGGCGCTTTGTGAAGTGCGATGTGAACAACTACCGCGACATTGCCGAGGTAATGCTGGGCAACAAGTTCGACTATGTGTTTCACTATGCCGCCATGGTGGGGGTGCGCCGCACCCAGGAAAATCCCTATAAAGTGCTCAAAGACCTCAATGGCATACGCCACATCTGCGACCTGAGCAAGAACACCAGCGTAAAACGCCTGTTCTTCGCCTCCTCCAGCGAGGTGTACGGCGAGCCGGTCGACCTGCCCCAAAACGAGGAAACCACCCCGCTAAACTCCCGCCTGCCCTATGCCGTGGTGAAAAACGTGGGCGAAGCCTTCCTGCGCAGCTATAAGAAAGAGTTCGACCTCGACTTTACCATCTTCCGCTTTTTCAACACCTACGGGCCCAAGCAGAGCACCGACTTCGTCATGTCGAAGTTCATTCGCCACGCATTAAAAAACGAAGACATTCCCCTTTATGGCGATGGCCGCCAGACGCGCACCTTCTGCTTTATCGACGACAACGTGGAGGCCTGCACCAACGCCCTTTACAATAATGCTTTCGTGAACGAGGTGGTAAACATCGGCTCGCCCTTCGAGCTGCCCATTGCCGAGCTGGCGCAGAAGGTCATCGACATCACGGGCTCCTCCAGCCGCATTGTGCACCGCTCACCCCTGGAAGAAGGCGACATGAACCGCCGCCTGCCCGACATCACCAAAATGAAACAGCTGCTCTCGCGCCCCATGATAGACCTCGACCAAGGCATTCGCCACATCCTCGACAACCTCGACTTTATCATGAACGGCTACCATTACGAATAAAACCCTCTCTATGACCCTCGACGACATCCTGACATTGATTGGCGGCCGCATCCACGAGCTCGACCTGGTGCGCGCACCCCGCGAGCTTTACGAACCCGTGGATTACTGCCTCAAAAACGGCGGCAAACGCATGCGCCCGGCCATGACCCTGCTGGCATGCCAGATGTTTGGCGGCGACATCGAAAAGGCCATACCCCCCGCCATCGGGCTGGAGCTGTTTCACAACTTCACCCTGATGCACGACGACATCATGGACAACGCCCCCATACGCCGCGGCAAACCCGCCGTGCACACCAAATGGAACGCCAACACCGCCATCCTCTCGGGCGACGTGATGTTTGCCCTGGCCGGCGAATTCATGACCAAAGTGGACGACACCCACCTGCGGCAGGTGATGGAAGAATACCATAAGGTGGTGATCGAAGTGTGCGACGGGCAGCAGCTCGACATGAACTTCGAGCAGCGCTCCGAGGTGAGCCTGCCCGAATACGTGGAGATGATACGCCTGAAAACCGCCGTGCTGCCCGCCGCCTGCCTCAAAATGGGCGCCATAGTGGCCGGCGCCGCCCCCGACGACCAAAACCACATCTACCGCTTCGGCGAATGCATCGGTTTAGCATTCCAGCTCAAAGACGACTGGCTCGACGTGTTTGGCGATGAGGCCAAGTTCGGCAAAAAATCGGGGGGCGACATCCTGGCCAACAAAAAGACCTGGCTCTACATCAAAGCCCTCGAGCTGGCCAGCGACACCCAGCGCCAGACCCTGCTGTCGGCCTACGCCAACCAGATCAGCGACCCCGACCAGAAGATCCGCACCGTGAAGAATCTCTTTCTCGAATTAAAAGTGGACCAGCTCTGCGTAAAGCAAATGGAACACTGGTACGAAAAAGCCTTCAACCACCTCGACCAGATCACTGCCACCGAAAGTGAAAAAGTGAACCTGCGCGCCCTGGCACGCATGCTGTTCGACAGGGAGATCTAGGGGAGAAGGGGAGAATAGGAGAAGGGGAGAAAATGAGAGGGGGAGAAGATGAGAGGGGGAGAAGATCAGAAGAGGAGAAGTTGATAATAACCGCAGAGTGGCGAAATATTGTTAGCGGAAAAGGGCACGCATCATATTATCAAGCCCTGAAAGCCTGCCTGCCGGCAGGCAGGGGCGAAACATTTCAGCACAGGGCAGCGCCCTGTGTAAAGAGGCACCCCCACCACATCAAGCCCTGTAAGGGCGGCACAGAATCGGAGAAGATGAGAAAATGAGAGGGTGAGAAGGTGAGTCCTTTGCGTGAACTTTTTACGGAAACTTCTGATAGAAGGCCTTTCGGTGAAGGATAATAATAAGCCTAATGGAGTTGGAATCAATCTCTTCGAATCCCAGGCGGTAATCTCCCAAACGAATGCGGTAGTAACTTTTGAATCCGGTCAGCTTCTTGACTTGTTTCAGGTTTTTCAATTCCGTTGCCTTTTCGGCTTCTTCGATGACTTTGCGGATTTTGGCAAAAAGCTGCTGGTCCTTGATCTTCTCAAGGCTTTTCAGGAATGACTTATCGAATTCGACGGTCACTTCTTATTCAGTTTTTCCATAATGGTTTCGCGGCTGACGAGTTCGCCGGTTTTGGCCTGATCCATGGCTTGTCCAAGTGCGAAATCCTCGTATTGGTCTTCGCTGATTGATAGTACGCTGGCACCCAGCCGGCGGGCAAGTTCCAGCAAAAGCTTTTGGCTTTTTTTATCGGCTTTTATAATCAGGGCATCCATGGGGAGTTTTTTTCAAAGATAATTAAAATGGAGAAGATGAGAAAATGAGAGGGTGAGAAGGTGAGGATGTGATAATGAGCAGATGAATGGTTTAATGCCGGTTGCGCTGCGCCCGCCGCGTGAACTTTTCGTGGCGTGCTTTGCGAGAAATTTTTATTGGGAACACAGATTTTCCCA
>JAHYJD010000201.1 GCA_019429365.1 Bacteroidales bacterium
ATGAAGCCAGGGCAAAGCACCACGATTATGTTTCCCGCGGGAAGAGGAATATTTACCAAGGGCTGACTTTCTGGACGCCCAACATTAACATTTTCCGCGACCCTCGCTGGGGCCGGGGTATGGAAACCTATGGCGAGGATCCTTACCTGGCCGGTGAATTGGCCGTCCCATTTATTAAAGGCCTTCAGGGCGATGATGAAAAATACCTGAAACTGGTGGCCACGGTAAAGCACTTTGCCGTTCATAGCGGCCCTGAGCCCCTGCGCCATTCTTTCGATGTGTGGCCGTCAGAAAGGGACCTGGTGGAAACCTATCTGCCCCATTTCAAAAAAACAATTCAGGAAGGCGGAGCATACTCGGTCATGTGTGCCTACCAGCGTTTCAGGGGTGTACCCTGCTGCGGAAGTACTTATCTTGAAAACCTCTTGCGAAACGATTGGGGTTTTAAGGGATATATCGTATCTGACTGCTGGGCCATTCATAATTTCTATATTGAGGACAGGCATCATGTAGTTTCCACCATGGAAGAGGCAGCCGCCATGGCCGTAAAGGCTGGCACTGATCTGAATTGCGGTAATTCCTATCCGGCCCTGGTCAAAGCGGTTGATGATGGCCTTATTACCGAAGCTGAAATTGATGTTTCTGTCAGGCGCCTGATCCTGGCCCGGATGAAACTTGGAATGTTTGACCCGGAGGCCGAGGTGGGCTATGCGCAAATTCCACTCAGCGTGCTCGACAGCCCTGAGCATAAAAGACTTGCAGGGGAAGCAGCCCGCAAATCAATCGTACTTCTGAAAAACGAGAACAACTTGCTGCCACTCAGCAAAGATGTGAAAAAAGTGGCGGTAATAGGGCCCAATGCCGATAACCTCGATGCACTTCTTGCCAACTATAATGGTTTTCCCACTGAGCCGGTGACGCCTCTTGAGGGAATCAGGCGAAAACTTCCCAATGCCGAAGTTGGCTTCGCGCTGGGTTGCGACCTGGCCGAGAACTTTCCATATTTCGAGGCCGTTCCGGTTGAAAACCTGTTTACGGATGCCAGCTTGTCGGAGAACGGGCTGAACGCGGCTTACTATAAAAACCTTGACCGACAAGGCAAGCCTTTTTTAACCCGGATTGACCAAAACGTCGATTTTGTATGGGGTGATCAGCCTCCGGCCAGTGGGATTGCATACGATCATTTCTCAGCCAGCTGGGAAGGATTTCTCGTTCCGCCCATGAGCGGTGAATATGCCCTTGGCGGGGAAGGCTTTTCGGGGTTCAGCCTGTATGTTGATGGCGAACTTTTTACCCAATGGCACAATGAGCACCATCCTGCCCGCGAATACGAAATGGTGTTTCTTGAAGAAGGGAAACCCTATCAAATAAAGCTCGATTACTTCCAGAATAATACCGAGTATGCCACCATGCGCCTGTTGTGGAGCCCTCCGCGGCCAGATATTATGGCCGAAGCCGTGGAACTGGCTGCCTCTTCCGATCTCGTGATTTTCTTTATGGGTCTCAGCCCGTTTCTTGAAGGGGAGGAAATGAATGTGAGGGCCGAAGGATTTGAAGGCGGTGATCGCGTAAGCATTGATTTGCCAGCCACGCAGACCAGGCTAATGAAGGGAATTCACAAACTCGGCAAGCCTATGGTACTGGTATTGCTTAACGGAAGCGCCCTGTCCATCAACTGGGAGGCCGAAAACATCCCTGCCATCATTGAGGCCTGGTACCCAGGACAAGATGGCGGAAATGCCATTGCCGATGTGATCTTTGGCGACTACAACCCTGCCGGACGATTGCCGGTTACCTTTTACCGTTCGGTAAACGATATTCCGCCTTTTG
>JAHYJD010000202.1 GCA_019429365.1 Bacteroidales bacterium
AGGGGCTGGAATGAGCCGCTTTGCAGGGCAATATTCACCAGGGTGGGCACAAACACGGCATGCCGCTGAAAGTTACTGAAATCGTCGCTGAGCGGCACGGCAGCAAGAAAGACCTTTCCGCGGCCCAGGTCGTAGGCCACCATAAAGGGATTGCCATTCTGCAATTCCATAAGCGGCTGTCCGGCCGAACGTGCGCTTCGCGAAATGGGGTAATGCTGAAAAGTCTGTGGCAGGTCAATATTGTTGGGCAGGTTTTCAAACACCCCGGTGTAAATCTGGTGCTGTGCGTTAATGGTGCTGACCCTGAAGTCGGTGGTATCCAACCTTTGTATGGCATCCAGCCCCATGGCAGAAAGGAATGTGTTGTACGAGGAAAGTTCAGCTCCGGCCCCGGGAAAAACAACCAGGTGGCCGCCCTGCTCGGCATAGCGCTGGGCTTCCAGGGCCAGGCCGGGGCTGATGGCATTCAGGCCGTTGAGCACCACCAAATTATAACCCGGGAATGCGCTGAAATCGACCGCGAAGGCCGGCATTGAGCTGAAAGAAAAAGTGGTGTCGCGTCCGAACAACGCCCTGAGGAAAGTTCCCTGCCCTTGCTCATCGATGCTGAGTACCGGAATGCCTGAAGCCACTTCGTAGCTGAAAAATAATTGATCATCGAAGGTGACTGGGTAGTCCACAATTTCGATTCGTCCCTGGTTGATTCCTTCTTGCTGAATGGTCCATGTAAGGCTTTCTTCGGTTTGCCCAAAAGCCGGAAGGTTGAAAGAAGCCACCGTGCGTTGCACATCGTTAATGAAAAGCCGCAAAGGCTGATTTTCGAGCGGCTGATCACCAAAATTGCGGATCCTTAAATTTAGTGTTACCGCCTGACCCTTGAGCCTCACGGGCGATTCGAACCAGCAACTGTCGATGGCCACGTTGGCGGCCCGCTGGGCCTGAAGCGGAATAAAAAAAGCAGCGATGCCACTGTCGGGTCTGGCTTCGCCGGTCGCGGCCATGCTTTTCTGAAAATCAGACAGAAAATAGGCACTTTTATTGACCTGATCCCCCGCTGCAAACAGTTCGTTTTTTCGCCGCAAAACCTCCTCCAGTGTTTTAACCGCCGGGCTAAGGCTGACCTCATCAACCAGCGAAAGGAATTCATCGCGGCTGACAAAGCGCTGGTGACGGCCTTCAAAGTCGTTGGTGAGCAGCAGAAAACGATCGGTAGCTTGATAAATATCGGCCACCTGCCGGGCCGATTCACGGGCTTCGTCGAGCAGGCGGCCGCGACGGGCTAAAGCATCCATGCTGAAGCTGTTGTCGAGGTAAACTGCCACGGCATTGCCCTCGGGGCTTACCTGGCTTTCCCCGGAAGGGATATAGGGCTTTGAAAAGGCCAGCACCAGAAAAGCTACGGCAAGCATACGTGCGGCAAGCACCAGCCAGTGTTTCAGACGCGATTGTTTTTTCGACTCGTCGCTGAGCTGCCGCAGAAACGACACATCAGAAAAATATACCTTGCGGAAACGCCGGAAATGAAACAGGTGGATGATAACCGGGATGGCAACAGCCAGCAACGCAAACAAAAATGCCGGGTAAACAAATTGCATGTATCAGTTTTTCTTGCAGTCCTCTTATTAACTACACAAAGTTATGCTTAATTGTTTAAGGGAAGGAAAAACAAAATCAGCAACTAAAAATTGCCAACAAGCAGGCGCTAAATTTTTTTAACAGGAAAATCCGGTGCTTTGTTTATTTTTTATAGGTTTGCAATGTTACCATGATGAAGGAATTCACTGAAAATGAAAACCAAAGCGCTTTACCTGTTTA
>JAHYJD010000203.1 GCA_019429365.1 Bacteroidales bacterium
TGCCTGGTATTTGCGGCATCGACACCCGTGCATTGACCAAGATCATTCGTGAGTCGGGATGCATGCTGGGGAAGATTGTTTTTGAAGATGAAATGCTTGACTGGTACGACCCCAATGCCGACAACCTGGTGGCCATGGTCAGCACCCCCGGTAAAAAGGTTTTTGGCAGCGGAAAGCACAAAATCATGCTTGTCGATTGCGGCGTAAAGTTCAACATTATCCGTAGCTTACTTGATTATGACACCACGGTAATCAGGGTGCCTTACGATTATGATTTCCTTTCGGAAGAATACGACGGCC
The DNA here is from genome assembly GCA_019429365.1 of Bacteroidales bacterium. Taxonomy (GTDB): domain Bacteria; phylum Bacteroidota; class Bacteroidia; order Bacteroidales; family UBA7960; genus UBA7960. Next base: position 301 of record JAHYJD010000203.1, read on the forward strand.
TTTTTATCACCAATGGTCCGGGCGACCCGGCCATGTGCACCAAAACCATCCAACACCTGTCAAAAGCCATTGAAGCCGACATTCCCATTTTCGGTATTTGTTTAGGCAGTCAGCTGCTGGGCATTGCCAGCGGGGCGACTACCTATAAGCTGAAGTACGGCCACCGCAGTCACAACCAGCCAGTGATACAGCATGGCACCAACCAATGTTTCATTACTTCGCAGAATCATGGTTTTGCCGTGGACCACACCAATCTGAAAAACGACTGGGAGGTTTACTTTACCAACCTGAACGACAACACCTGCGAAGGCATTCGCCACCGTGAGAAGCCCATATTTTCGACACAGTTCCACCCCGAAGCCTCCGGCGGACCAACCGACACTGCTTTCCTGTTCAGCCAGTTTATTGAAATGATTGAAAAACAACGGTAATACCTTTTTAGAATGAATGCAAACAGCCCTCTGTCAAAATCAGAAATAAAAAAAGTAATTGTGCTGGGTTCGGGCGCACTTAAGATCGGCGAGGCCGGCGAGTTCGACTACTCCGGCTCACAGGCATTGAAAGCCCTGAAGGAAGAAGCCATTGAAACGGTGTTGATCAATCCCAATATTGCTACAGTGCAAACGTCAGAAGGCATTGCCGACAAAATATACTTCCTGCCCGTAACACCTGCTTTTGTTGAACAGGTGATAGAAAAGGAAAAGCCCCAGGGAATCCTGCTGGCATTCGGCGGGCAAACCGCCCTGAACTGCGGCATAAAACTGGAAGACAGCGGCATTTTTGAAAAATACGGGGTGAAAGTGCTGGGCACCCCGGTGCAGGCCATTAAGAACACCGAGGACCGCGACCTTTTTATTAAGAAACTTGATGAAATCAACGTAAAAACGGCCCGCAGCCGTGCCGTGGAAAGCGCTGAAGAAGCGCTGAAAGCAGCGAAGGAGATTGGCTACCCGCTGATAGTCCGGGCTGCCTTTGCACTGGGCGGACTGGGCAGCGGCTTTGCTTCAACCAAAGATGAGCTTGAAAAACTTTGCCAAAGCGCTTTTGCTTATTCCTCGCAGGTACTGATAGAAGAATCGCTCAAGGGCTGGAAAGAGATCGAATACGAGGTGGTGCGCGACCGGTACAACAACTGCATCACGGTTTGCAACATGGAGAACTTTGACCCCCTGGGCATTCATACCGGCGAAAGCATCGTAGTGGCGCCTTCCCAAACCCTGTCGAACAGCGAGTATCATAAACTCAGGCAATTGTCCATCGACATTATCCGCCATATTGGCGTTGTGGGCGAATGCAACGTGCAGTATGCCCTGCACCCTGAATCAGAAGACTACCGAGTGATTGAGGTGAACGCCCGGCTTTCGCGCTCCAGCGCACTGGCATCAAAGGCCACTGGCTACCCGCTGGCATTCGTGGCTGCAAAGCTGGCCCTGGGTTATGGGTTGCACGAACTAAAAAACTCTGTGACCAAAACCA
>JAHYJD010000090.1 GCA_019429365.1 Bacteroidales bacterium
CCATGGCATCGATGTGGGCACCGAATATCTGTATGCTTACCGGGCGCTCGGCCGGGTAAATATCGAGCTTCTGCAGGCTCTTGTCTGCGTCGCGTATCAGGCCATCGGCTGCAATAAACTCGGTATACACCCAGTCGGCGCCCAACTCCCTGCAAATCAGTCTGAATGGCGGATCGGTCACATCCTCCATGGGTGCTAGAATCACAGGCTGACGCACAAAACTGGTATGGCCTATCCTTACCGGCCGGAGAATTTCGAAAGGCTTGTTAACAGGGTTCAAGGTATTTGATTAGTTTTATTAATTTTGGTGCCCATAAGCCATACAAAAATACGCTAAAACCTTCACATGGAAGACAGAGGAATGCTAGGTGGCGCCCATCCTGCGGCCAAACTGATTTTGCTGATCATACTTGCCCTGGTGGGCTTGTTTGTGGTCATGATTTTGGGCTTACTCGTTGCCATCCCTTTCTTTGGGCAGGAAATCACAGGTATTATCCTTCAGGGTGAGGGCCTCGACCTGAGCGAAAACCTCAACTTCAGCCGCTATTTTCAAACCCTGAGTCATATTGGCCTTTTTGTGGTGCCTTCGGTGGTATTTGCCTTTTTAGTGGGCCGGCGTCCATTCCTTTATTTGAAGGCTTCCCATAAGCCTTTCTGGGTTTCGCTGGGCATTTCAATTTTAATAATGATTGCCGCACTTCCACTGGTAAATTTCCTAATGGAGATCAACCTGAAACTTTCGCTGCCCGTATGGATGAGTGGCTTGGAAGAATGGATGCGCACAGCCGAGGAGAATGCCGAGGTGGTAACCCGGATGTTTCTGGAAGTGACCTCATACAAGGCTTTGCTTTTCAATATTTTTATGATCGCTGTGATACCCGCCATTGGTGAGGAGTTCATTTTTCGCGGCATAGTGCTGCGTTTGTTCAGGCAATGGACCGGCAGCGCCCATGCCGCCGTTTGGATTTCGGCCCTGCTGTTCAGCGCCATGCACATGCAGTTTTTTGGTTTCCTGCCGCGCCTCTTCCTGGGGCTGGTGCTGGGCTATATGCTCGTGTGGAGCCGCAACATCTGGGTGCCAGTGGTGGCCCACTTTTTTAACAATGCAGCAGCAGTCATTTTCTATTTTATGCATCACAACGGGTATATCAATATCGACATTGAAGAAGTGGGGATGGGTGCAGGATCCGTTTATTATGTTTTGACAAGTGTGGTGATGCTTGCAGTCTTGTCCTGGTTTTTCTTGAATTTTGAGAAGGGCCGTCAGAAAAGGCTAAGCTTCGATTGAGGGTAGGTCTTTTAGCAGCATATTTTGGTTCGAAGCTTCCAGTTTTTTACTGAACGACTCTACCGCGCTTTTCAGGGCCGTTAGCGCTTCGGTGTTTTTCACTAACATAAAATCAATCCCTCTTCTATCAAGGCGCTCCATAACCATTTGAATGCTGATTTGGTTTATGTCGAGAGCAGGCTGGTAACCGATTTCTTTTGAACTATTGACCTTTATTTCACTTACCAGGTTTACCTCAACCAGGTCATTCAGAATAGAACGCACCAGTTTGTTGGGCATTTCGAGATTGTGTCCAATCTTTGAGGAATCGGGTGGGGTGATCCCATCCCTGAAAAAACAGATGAGCAACTGCATCACATAGAGTGAAAGGATTTTCTTGTTCAGGGGGCTTATGTTTTGCGATTCGGCCTCGAATTCGTAGTTTTCCACATTCTGGTTGGCATAGGATAACTCGGCACCAAAAAGCACGACCAGCCAGGTGATTTGCATTACCAGCAGGAGCAGGGGCAAGGCAGCGAAACTACCATAAATGGCATTGTAGCGCGAAACACCCACCTGGAAATAAATATATCCCCATTGAATTAGCTGGAACAAGGTGCCTGCAATGATGCCGGCAATCAGGGCCGAGCTAAACTTAACCCTGGTATTGGGCATGATCATGTAGAGAATTGTGAGCAGCATCCAGATGAGCAGGTATGGTACCAGGTTCATCAGGAAAAACAATACCGGGCTGAGGAATCCCAAAAAACGCATGTTTTCGCTGAACTCACTTACCTGGGTGTTTAGAAACACGGTGGCAGCGCCAGAAAGGATTAAAAACAGGGGACCAATAAACATCACAGCAAAGTAATCGCTGAGCATACGGGTCCAGTCGCGCATTTTCTTCACCTGCCAGATGTCGTTGAACGAGATCTCGATGTTATGCATAACCATAAAAATGGTATAAATCAGGATAATCAATCCCACTCCGGCTACCATCCCCCCGCGGGCCGTTTCCAGCATGGATTTGGAAAAACTCATGATCCAGTTAAAAACTTCCTCCCGCCCGGAAAGGGCCGCCTGCAGCTGTCCTTCAAGGTAGGTTTCCAGTCCAAAGCCTTTGGCAATTCCGAAGGCGAGGCCCACAATGGGCACAATGCTGAATAGGGTGTAATAGGTCAGGGCCGAGGCGCGCAAAGAAACCCTGTCTTCGTTAAAGCCTCGCAGGGCAAGCATGAGAATGCGCAGCTGCTTTATAAAGATAGACCTGCCGCGCGGCAATTCGCGCAGGGGAATTTGCCAGATATCTTTTTGAAGAAAACGGACCCCTTGCCTGATTCGGTCTGAATAACTTTTCCTTTTTTTTGCCATGGGTAAAGGTTTTTGTTGCCGGCCCCTGCCACCTTGCACTAATTGATGCAGTTCAAAGTTAAAAATATAGTTTGGTTCTGCAAGTAGTGCCTTGGCTGCCAGGCACAAAAAAACGCCCCGGTAAGCCGGGACGCTTTTTAAAACAAGAAATAAATTTTTTAGTCAACGTTGAAGTCGGCGGCGCTCAGGCCACTGTTTACTTCAATGCTGGTTACCTTCATATCGAGCATCTGGGGGCCCAGCTGCTGGCTGATGCTGAAGGGGAACAATACGCCATTTACCTCTCGGTAATCGCTGTAATTGGTTACTACGGTCATGCTGCCCATGGGCGTATCCTGGCTTATCTGGGTGCTTTTCCTCAGGCCGGTTTCGAGGCTGAAGTATTCGTTGCGCACCGACCCTGTGGGGCTGGTAAAGCGCACGCGGTAAACTTCTTCTCCTTCGAGGGTTTCAATGCCTGCCAGTTCGAGGGTATAGCCCAGCTCAGCTAAGCGCAGCTCGGGAAAAAGGGCTGCTTGCAGCCTGAGGTCTTTCAGGTCGTCGCCGGTGATTTCCTGCGACTGGCCCATGGCGCTGACCTTGCCGCGGGTGCCGTCGAACACTTGCTTTTGCATGATGTTTCCGCCCATGCTCATGGCCATATAAAACATATCGGGCGCTTTCTGCTTGTTGACAGCCTCAATGGTCATGCCCTGTATGGTGGCCGACATAACGGTGGTAACATCTTCTATGGCCTGCACCTTTTGCTTGCCGCCAATGGCTGCGATATATCCTTCTATTACGTTGTGTGCGGTAATCTCGCCAGTAACCACCCTGGGGCCTTCCACCGGGCGGCCAAAGGCATCGAATAACTCAATCTGTCTGGTGGCGCTGAATTTCTTCAGGTTGTCGGCCACTTCGTCGCGGTTGCCTGCCACCACCACAATGGCGTTGTCGGGCTTAAGGTATTTGGCAGCCATGGCCTGCACATCGCTTACACTTACGGCTGCCAGTTTTTCAAGGTATGTGGCGTAATAATCTTCCGGAAGGTTGTAGCGCTTAATGTTCAGGGCAAAGTTGGCAATGGTGCGGGGGCTTTCGAGTGAGCGGGCGAAGCTGCCGTTCATGAAATTCTTGACCAGTTGCAGGGTTTCTTCCTCCACCGGTTCGTTGATCAGGCGGCGCATCTCACCCATGATCTCCACCACGGTGCTGTCGGTAACGCTGTTGCGCACCTCTGTGCTTGCAGTAAAGCGGCCCACCAGGCGGTCGGACGACAGGTTGGAGCGCGCGCCATAAGTATAGCCTTTGTCTTCGCGCAGGTTTTGCATCAGGCGGCCAGAGAAAACGCCACCACCCAAAACGGAGTTCATTACACTGGCTTTGATGGCATCAGGATGGCCGGGAGTAAACGCCACAGGATAGGTAACATACACTACCGACTGCACGGCTCCGGTCCGATCGCCGAAAGCAACGCGGTTGCCTTCAGGAACAGCAGGAGTGGGGTACACATGACTTGGTACATCGCCTTTTTTCCATTTGCCGAAATATTTGTTGGCCATTCTGCGGGCTTCACGGGCCTTAATGTCCCCAACCACTACCAGATAGGCCACATTGGGCTTGAAGTAGGTGTTGTAATAGTCTTGGAGCATTGCCGCGTTGATATTGTCGATGGTTTCGGGGGTCAGGATTTCCCCGTAAGGGTGATCTGATCCATACACAGCCACCTGGCTTACATTGCGGGCTATGGCGTTGGCATCGTTGCGAATGGTAGCCAGCCCTGATTTGGTTTGGGTGAGGCTGCGCTGCAATTCAGCTTCAGGAAAAGTTGGGTTAAGCAACACGTCCGACATGATCTCCAGCAGGGTTGCGGTATGCCGCTTCAGGGAAGAGCCAAACATACCAGTAGAAAAGGTGCTGAAGGAAGCACCAATAAAATCTACTTCTTCGTCAATCTTTTGCTTGCTGCGGCTTTTGGTGCCTTCGCGCATGAGCGAGCCGGCCAGGTTGACATATCCCTTGGCGTCGCCTTCGAGAATGGGATCAATATTCAGCGTAAGCTGCCACGAAACCACGGGCACCTTGTCGTTTTCCACTACGATCACCTGCAAACCATTTCGCAAGGTGAAAGTTTCAAAATCCCCAAGCTGAATCACAGGCGCGGGACCGGGCTGGGGGCGCTGGCTGCGGTCGAGCTGTGCATGCAGCGAAAGGGTAATAAAAAGACTGATTAACAGAAATGAAAAAATCTTTTTCATGATAATATTATTTCAAATGGTTGCAAAAATTATTCGGCTTTGGGCATATAGTACAACACTACGCGGTATTGTTCCTTCAGGTATTCCTGTGCCACCCGGCGAATGTCTTCGCGGGTAACGGCCAGGTAGTTGTTCATCTCAGTGTTAATGCGGCTTGCATCATTAAAGAGGGTATGGTAGTTGGCCAATGAACTTGCCCTGCTGGCAATGGTGGTATTGCTGTTGACCAACCGGCTTTCAAACTGGTTTTTCAGTTTCTGCAATTCCTGTTCGCTGATCAGCTCATTCTTAACCAGCTCAAGTTCTTCAACGATGCCTCCTTCGAGTACCTGGGGGTCGATGCCCATGTTTGGCAGGGCAATAACGATCATCAAACCGGGGTCTTCCAGGCCCAAGGGCATAGCCTGTACCTGCAGGGCGGTTTGTTTTTCGTCAACCAGGCTGCGATACATGCGGCTGCTTTGTCCGCTCGAAAGCAAGGTGCCAAGCATTTCCATGGCATAGTAGTCAGGCGTTCCCTGAGCTGGCAGTGGATAGGCATGTATGATCATTGGGAGCTGAATGTTGTCGTAAACCGTATCGCGAACCTCGGCCGTGCGGCGGGGTTCTACCACGTTGGGGCGGAAAATGGGCAGGGTGCCGCGCGGAATATCTCCAAAGTATTTTTCTACCAGGGGCTTGGTGTTTTCAATGTCAATGTCGCCCGAAACTACCAGCACGGCGTTGTTGGGCACATAGAAAGTGTCGTGGAAATTCTTGATGTCTTCTTCGGTGGCATTGCGAATATGGGGATCGAGGCCAAGCACGTCGGAGCGATAGGGGTGAACCTGGTAGGCCCGCTGCAGGGTTTCGGGAAGCAGCCTTCCGTAAGGACGGTTGTCGCGGGTTTGTTTCATCTCTTCCGTCACCACACTTTTTTGGGTGGCAATGCCAATGGAGTCGATCACAGGGTGCAACAAGCGCTCTGATTCGAGCCACAAACCAAGTTCAAGTTGGTTTGATGGCATCAGAACAAAATAATTTGTGATGTCGAAGCTGGTCCAGGCATTAAGGGAACCACCGGCTTTTTCAACGATTTCAGAAAATTCGCCACGGCCGATATGCTTAGTGCCTTCGAACATCAGGTGTTCGAAAAAGTGGGCAAAACCGGTGCGCTCGGGATTTTCGTTCTTGGCGCCCACATGGTACATGATGTTAACCACCACATTGGGGGTTGAGTTATCCTGATGCAAAATCACATGCAGGCCGTTGTCGAGGGTGTACTCGGTGAAATCGATCCGGATACCCTGACCACGGCTGGTGAAAGCAACCAGCATAAACAGCATCAGGCTGAGCAGCATTTTAATATTGATCTTTTTCATGATTAGAATTAAATTTAACAATTGTAAAATATTGGGTTTATTCTTGGGATACTCCCGTTAAAGGGGGCAAATTTAAAGAAATTAAAGCAGTTAATATATCAAATCCAGGTCTAAATCTTTGCGTAATTTTTCCACATCCGGATTTTTTTCAATAAACTTATCCAGTTTTTCTTTTGGAAGATAAGCTTTTTGCTGGCGCTGGGTTTCTGCAATGCTGGTTTCCAGCTGTATGGCATAGTTGTTCAGTTCCTTGCGCAGGTAGCCCAGCAGCTCTGCTTTGCGCTCATAAATCAGGTTTTCCTGGATGGCATTGTCTACTTTTACCCTGATCATACCCGAGGGGGTTATGCTTGGCTCGTAGTTGGTCATGGCCACATAAAGGCTCTGACTGTCTTCCGTAAAAGTTTCTGCCAGGGTTTTCCATGCCGTCAGGAAGCTGTTTATGGAAATGGAATCCTGGGGCTGGTCTTCGGTAAATTCAGGCAATTCCTCATCTTCTGTTTCCTCCTGTGGGGCATCATGAATCTTGAGGCTGAAAGGCTTAAAGGAAGTTTTCGGGGGTGCCGGTTTGGTTTCAATGGTCGGGGTGGTTTCCTCTGCGGGCTCTTCTTCGTGGCGCTGGGCCTCCGAGAACGAAGGCAGCGGACCGGTGCCGGCATCTTCTTTGGCAGGTGCCTTAAAGCTGGGCGCCAGAGGCGGTGGAGCAGTTGCGCTTAGTGGTGTTTTTTCAGGAGCCTGGGGTGGGGCCAGGGTCGGCTTCTCTTCGGTCAGCTCAGGGCTTTTTTTTTTACTGAAGGCCGCCATTTGAAGCAGGGCCAGTTCAAGGGTGAGGCGCTTATTGTTGCTCTCCTTGTAGTTGAGGTCGGCCTGGGTGTTAATCTCCAGCGCCTTGAGCAAAAATTCGGGGCTGCACTGCCGGGCCTGCTCCAGGTAATGCGCACGAATGTCGTCGCTCACTTCGATAAGCTGCACCGTGGCCGGGCTCTGGCTGATGAGCAGGTTGCGCAGATGCTCGCTGAAGCCACCAATGAACTCAGAACCTTCAAAACCTTTATAGGTAATTTCGTTGATCAGCAGCAGGATCTCTGTCGATTGTCCCTTCAGGAGCATATCGGTAATGCGGAAATAGTAATCGTAATCGAGCACGTTGAGGTTTTCGATCACTTGCTTATAGGTAAGGTGATTTCCCGAAAAGCTCACCATCTGGTCGAAAATGGAGAGGGCATCGCGCAAAGCGCCATCGGCCTTTTGGGCAATGATATGCAGGGCGTTGTGTTCGGCTTTAACGCCTTCCTTTTCGGCCACAAAATGCAGGTGCTTGGCAATGTCGTCCACGGTAATACGGGCAAAGTCGAAAATCTGGCAACGCGAAAGAATGGTGGGGATGATCTTGTGCTTTTCGGTGGTGGCCAGAATAAACTTGGCATATTTCGGGGGCTCTTCCAGGGTTTTCAGAAAAGCGTTGAAAGCCTGGGCGGAGAGCATGTGTACCTCATCGATAATGTAGACCTTATACTTGCCAATTTGCGGGGGTATGCGCACCTGGTCTACCAGTTTGCGAATATCGTCTACCGAGTTGTTGGAGGCGGCATCGAGTTCATGCACGTTAAATGCGCTCGACTCATTGAAGGCTTTGCAGGGCTCGCACGCATCGCAAGCTTCAATCTTATCGTTCAGGTTTTCGCAGTTTATGGTTTTGGCCAGGATGCGCGCACAGGTGGTTTTACCCACGCCGCGCGGACCCGTAAACAGGAAAGCCTGGGCCAGATGATCGTTGCGAATGGCGTTCTTGAGCGTGTTGGTGATCGACTTTTGCCCAACCACCGTGTCGAAAGTTACCGGGCGGTATTTACGTGCAGAAACAATGAAACTGTCCATTCTTTTTTTGTTATCAGACAAGCAGCAAAAATAGCGAAAAAGCCCCGCCTTAACAAGCTAAATTTTAAAATCCGGCCACTCTCTCTTCAACTCTTCAACTCTTCCACTATTAAACTATTAAACTCTTTAACCATCTCCCCACTTTTCATATCTTTGCCGCAAAAATTAATCAACTCCAAACCTTGGTAAACATGGAAAAGATTCTCGTAATTGGATGTGCAGGACAGATTGGCTCGGAACTTACGCTCGAGCTTCGCAAGCTCTATGGCGATGAAAACGTGGTGGCCACCGATATTAAACCGGCCAGCAAGGAAATTACCGAAGGCGGTCCTTTCGAAATCCTCGATGTGCTCGACACCCACCGCTTGTTTGGCACCGTAAGCCGCAACAAGATCACCCAGATCTATCACCTGGCCGCCATCCTTTCGGGAAATGCCGAGAAGAAGCCCCTGGCCAGCTGGCACATCAACATGGAAAGCCTGCTCAACGTGCTGGAGATGGCTCGTGAGCTCAACCTGAAACGAATCTTCTGGCCCAGCTCCATTGCCGTGTTTGGCCCCACTACGCCCAGGGTCGACACCCCCCAGTTTACTACGATGGAGCCCAACACCGTGTATGGCATCAGCAAGCTGGCCGGCGAACGCTGGCTCGAGTATTATTACCAGCGCTATGGGGTGGATAGCCGCAGCCTGCGCTATCCCGGCCTGATCAGTTACAAGACCGAAGCCGGCGGCGGCACCACCGACTATGCCGTGGAGATTTTCTACGAGGCGGTGCGAAACGGGCATTATGAGTGCTTCCTTTCAGAAAACACCCACCTGCCCATGATGTTTATGGACGACGCCATTAAGGCCACCATTGATGTGATGGAAGCCGATGCCTCCAAAATTTCGGTGCGCTCGAGCTACAACGTGGCCGGCATCAGCTTCAGCCCCAAAGAGCTGTCTGCCTCCATAAAAAAGCATATCCCCGATTTTCAAATGACCTACAATCCCGACTTCCGCCAGGCCATTGCCGACAGCTGGCCCAAGAGCATCGACGACAGCGTGGCCGCCCGCGACTGGGGCCTGAAAAACACCTTTGACCTCAAACGCATGACCAACGTGATGCTGAAAGGGGTGAAGGAGAAGTTTCAATAAAAAGGTTTGGAGTTTGAAGTTAGGGGTTCGGAGTATGGGGTTCCAGGATAACCAACCCTGAACTCCGAACTCCAAACCTGGAACCCCGAACTTCTAGCCTTCAAACTCCAGCAGTTTCCCTTTCTTCATAATCAGCTGATCGTCAAAGTACACATCCGGTGCTTTTACCAGTCCGTCGAGGTGGCTGTTTACGGCAATGGTACCGCCCATGGTCAGGTTGTTGCCAAAGGCAATGTGTATGGTGCCAAACACCTTTTCGTCTTCCAGAATTAAGCCCGTAAGCTTGGCTTTATAATTGGTGCCGATTCCGAATTCGGCCACGGCGCGGGCATCTCGGCCCGACTTGTCGAGGATGGCCGTGAGTCTTTCGGCTTCTTCGCCACCAGTGATCTCTTCTGCAAAACCATCTACCACCTTAACGGTAATTGGCGTTTTAATCATGCCGATGCTGGCCATGGAGCCATCAATGACCACGGTGCCGTTCGACTGGCCTTCCACCGGCGCCAGGTACACCTCGCCCGAAGGCATATTGCCGCTCTGGCCCTTTTCGCGCAGCACCCCCGTGCTGGGAATGATCATGCGCCCTTCTACGGGCATGCTGATGTCGGTGCCGGCCTCGGTCACCACACGGATCACCTTCACCCCCTTCATGCGGTCGGCAATAAAGTGGGTCATGTCTACAATCTTGTCGAAGTCGGCATTGAGGCAGCGCGACATGATATCGACCGTAATGCCGGGCATAGTACCCACGCGCACACCCAGCTTCACGGCTTCGCGGCGCGCATCGGTATGGGTAAGCGACTTGGCCGTGGGGCAAACCACCACATCTACCATTTTCATCATGGCGGCCACCGCAGCCGGAGGCTCCTGCCCGTTGATCTCGCGCGACTTAATCTCTATCAGCATGCTTTCCTTGCAAAGCTCCTTGCCGGCTTCGTGCAGGGCCAGGCCAATCTCGCGTTTCACTTCGTCGGTTACGATCAGCAGCGTTTCTTCGGGCTTCAGCCCCATGGCGTCGCGCAGTCCAATCACCGAGGCCTTCATCAATTCTTCGTTCATCTTGTTGTGTTTTTATTTATGGTTAAAGATTATTCTGTTTTTTCCGCAGGGCTCACAATAATACAAAAATTTTCCGTCATGGCCCCGTTTTGCATTTGTCAATACCCCTTTCGGAGAATACTTTATCCATTATTTGTTCTAATTTTGCGCCATGGAATGGATTGACACACACGTGCATATTTATCTGCCCGAGTTTGACGAGGACCGCCGGCAGATGGTCGATGAGGCAGTGGCTTCCGGCGTGTCGCAATTGCTCATGCCCAATGTGGACAGCCACACCATTGGCCCCATGATGGAAGCCGCGCAGCAGCATCCGGGCGTTTGCCTGCCCATGATGGCGCTACACCCTACTTCGGTAAAAGAAGACTACGAAACGCAGATGAAGGAAGTAGAGCAATGGCTGGCGCAGGGCGGATTTGTGGCCGTGGGCGAAACAGGCATTGACCTTTACTGGGACAAGACCTATTTCAAAGAACAGGTCATTGCTTTCCGACGTCATGCCGAACTGGCGCTGCAATATGATCTGCCTTTGGTGATCCACTCGCGCAATGCCCTGGAGGAAATCTTCGGGGTAATGGAAGAATTCCGCGGAAGCGGACTAAAAGGCGTATTTCATTGCTTCCCCGGTGACTTGCAGCAGGCTGAAAAGGCAGTAGGAATGGGCTTCCTGTTGGGTATTGGCGGCGTGGTAACATACAAGAATAGTACGATGGCAAGGGTTGTTGAACATGTGGGCCTGCAACACATCATTCTCGAAACCGATGCGCCCTACCTGGCGCCGGCGCCCCATCGCGGAAAGCGGAATCAAAGCACTTACATACCAATCATCGGCCGAAAGGTGGCCGAGCTTACCGGCACCACCCCGGCACAAACGGCACAAATTTCCACGCAAAATGCCCGGGCTTTGTTTGGGCTGGATAACATTTAACTTCTGAAACACAAAAACCATGGGCAGCAACTCATCCATACTGGTCATTTATACCGGCGGTACCATAGGCATGGTAGAAGACAGCGCCACCGGCACGCTCCATCCCTTCGATTTTGAGCACCTCACCGAACAGATTCCCGAGATCAAAAAGTTCAGATGCCGCATCGACAGCTTTTCTTTCGATCCCATCATCGACTCCAGCAATATGACACCTGAAGTGTGGGTAAGGCTGGCCCAGCTTATCGAGAAGAATTACGAGCAGTACGATGGCTTTGTGATTTTGCATGGCTCGGATACTATGGCCTATACCGCCTCGGCGCTCAGTTTTATGCTTGAAAATCTGTCGAAGCCTGTGATCCTCACCGGCTCGCAGCTGCCCATAGGCATGATACGTACCGATGGCAAGGAAAATTTCATTACTTCCATCGAAATTGCCGCTGCCAAGAAGGATGGCAAGGCCATTGTGCCCGAGGTTTGCGTATATTTTGAATACCAGCTTTACCGCGGCAACCGCACCCACAAGTACAATGCCGAGCATTTCGAAGCTTTTCGCTCGGTCAACTACCCGGTGCTTGCCAGGGCAGGGGTAGAGATCAAATACGATTTTGCGGCCATACATCAGCCCACCGAGCAGGAGTTTCGCATTTTCACCCAGTTCGATCCCAATATTGCGGTCCTGAAAATATTCCCAGGTATTACGCCCCAGCTGGTCGAGTCTATTCTTGGCATTCCTGGTCTGAAGGCATTGGTGATGGAAACTTATGGCTCGGGCAATGCACCCACTGAGCAGTGGTTTCTCAATGCCATTGGCAAGGCCATAAAAAACGGGCTGTTGGTTTGCAACATTACCCAATGCCGTGGCGGTGCCGTGCAAATGGGTAAGTACGAAACCGGCAAAGGCCTCGAAAAGCTGGGCGTGGTGAGCGGCTACGATATGACCATCGAGTCGGCCGTAACCAAACTTATGTACCTGCTGGGAAACAACTATCCGGCAGCCCGCCTGCGAAAATACTTCCAAAAGCCCCTGCGAGGGGAAATGACCGTTTAAGGATGCAG
>JAHYJD010000091.1 GCA_019429365.1 Bacteroidales bacterium
TTCCGAACTTCTCTTTGAGGTCTTCAATGTCTTTGGCCAGGCAAAGAGCCGCCATAATTTCGGAGGCTGCGGTAATGTCGAAGCCGGTCTGGCGCGGGATACCCTGCTTGGGGCCTCCCAGGCCGATAATAATATCGCGCAGGGCGCGCTCATTCATGTCGATCACGCGCTTCCAGATAATCTTGCGCGGGTCGAGGTTTAAGGCATTGTCCTTGCTTTGCAGGTGATTGTCGATCAAAGCGCTAAGCAGGTTGTGGGCCTTCTCCACAGCGGCCATATCACCTGTAAAGTGCAGGTTAATGTCCTCCATGGGCAGCACCTGGGCATAACCGCCACCTGCAGCACCACCTTTGATACCGAATACGGGACCCAGCGAGGGCTCGCGAATAACCACAGTGGTTTTTACACCAATTCGGTTCAAGCCTTCGGTCAAACCGATGGAGGTGGTGGTCTTACCTTCGCCTGCAGGCGTCGGGGTAATGGCCGTTACGAGGATAAGTTTCTTTTGCCGCACCTGGCTGTCGTCAATTAATTTCAGCGGAAGCTTGGCAATGTGTCTCCCGTACATATGGAGATCATCTTCCTTAATGCCGAGCTTTGCAGCTATCTCTGTAATGGGGCGCATTTTCGAGGCCTTCGCAATTTCAAGATCCGTCATAGGTAATCCTTTCTTTTTATTGGGTTAATTTTTTGGAATTTTTTGAAGTTATGCTTATTTCAACCCGTTTCCGGGAACTTTTGTTTATACAAGCTTTTAAAAAAAACCGCAGCCATCGCACATGCTGGTCTTTGAAAGCTTTTTTAGACCTTAAATTTATAAAATTTGAATAAGAAAACCATGCAAAGCAAAATAAATCGCAACTTTGCCCCAGGCTTATGATGTAATTGCAATATGTACAGAAAACCAATCCTTTCCCTTTTCATTTTCCTTTCCGTTTTTGTATTTCTGGGCTGTGGGGGCAGCATTAAAAAAATGCTTGAACCCGGCGTTAGCCTTGAATTGGCCCAGTACCGGAAAAAATATCTTTCGGATATTCATTATTATTTAAGCATGCATATCCCGGCCGAAAAAGATTCGGCCGTAAGCGGCAAGGTGATTATTGACTTTCACCAGAGCAGGGCTCAGCGGGGTGTTGTGGTTGACTTCCGGGGCGGACAGGAAAACATTAAGCAAGTGCTTGTAAACGGCAATGAGGACGATTATCAATACCTGAACCAGCACATTATCCTTTCGAGCAAATTCATCTTTCCCGGTAAAAACCAGGTGGAAATTCACTTTACCTCCACCGACCAGGCCTTGAACCGTTCCGAGGATTTCATGTACACTTTGTTTGTTCCCGACCGTGCCTCCACCGCCTTCCCTTGCTTCGATCAGCCCGACCTTAAGGCACTCTTTTCGCTCGAACTGGATGTGCCCGCTGAATGGACCGCCCTATCGAATGGTCCGCTGCTAAACGAAAGCATGGAAGGTGATCGTAAAATCATGGTATTTGACCCCGACCAGCCTATCAGCACCTATCTGATGGCCTTTGCCGCCGGAAAATTCGACACCCTGTCGCAAACTTCAAACGGACGTACCATTACCCTGTTTCACCGTGAAACGGACCAGCAAAAACTGGACAGAAACACGGAAGCCATTTTCAGCCAGCATTTCGACGCCCTTGAATGGCTGGAAGAATATACAGGCATTGATTATCCTTTTAAAAAACTCGATATGGCTCTGCTGCCTGGCTTTCAGTATAGCGGCATGGAGCATCCGGGTTCGATCTGGTACCGCGATGTGCGGCTGCTGCTCGACGAGCAGGCACCCATCAGCAGCCACCTAAGCAAAGCCTCGCTCATCGCCCACGAGACCGCGCATATGTGGTTTGGCAACCTGGTTACCATGCAATGGTTCGACGATGTGTGGCTAAAGGAAGTGTTTGCTGGTTTTATGGCCGACAAGATCGTGCAGCCGCAATATCCCGTGGTAGACCATCATCTGCAGTTTCTGCTTTCTCATTACCCGCGGGCTTATGCCGTTGACCGCAGCCAGGGAACCCATCCCATAAAGCAAACGCTGGAAAACATGAACCTGGCAGGCACACTTTATGGTGCCATAATTTATAACAAGGCTCCCATCGTTTTTCAGCAGCTGGAGTGGCTCATGGGCGAAGAGGCTTTCAGAAATGCCGTGAAAGAATATCTTGAGGCGTTTTCCTTCGAAAATTCCGACTGGAATGACCTGGCACTCATTTTCGACAAACACACGCCAATAGACATTACCGCCTGGAGCCAGGCCTGGGTTTATGGCAAAGGCCGGCCCGAAATTAAATTCGAGTATTTGTTTGACAAAGGTTTTATTACTTCCGTAAAACTTATGGCTGCCTTGCAGGATAGCGGCCAGGTCTTTCCGGCACAGAAGCTATCGCCAGTTCTGGCAAGTGACTCGGTGAAGCCTTTCAGCGAAAGCTGGTTTTTTGAACAATCGCCGCAGATGTTTGAACTGCCCGCCCTTGGAAAGTCACCTTATTTTTTGCTGCTCAATGGCGGCGGAGCCGGATACGGCTATATGGCACCCGACCGTGCTTCGAGGCAGTATATGCTCGAAGAGCTGCCGCAGCGCGAGGATGATTACTTAAAAGCGGCCGGATTTCTCAACCTCCATGAAGATTTCCTGGAAGGGCACTTTTCATGTGAAGGCTATCTGCAGGCCCTGGCCAGCGGCATATCGACCACACAAAACCCACAGCTGACAAGCTACCTGCTCGCCAACCTGCATACTGTTTACTGGCGATTTCTGGATGGACTGACCCGGCAAAGATTAGCACAATCATTGGAAACCATGCTGTGGGAAAAAATGGTAATAGCGCCCCGGGAAAATAAATCGCTTTACCTCGATGCCTTTATTGGGATCAGTATTTCGGCGGAAGCCCAGCTGAAAATGCAGAAGCTGCTCAACAATGAACTATCGGTTTGGGGACTTCGTATTTCAGAAGAGCAGCGTTTTGCCATGGTGGCAGCCCTGATGCTTAACGAGCATCCGCGGGCAGAGCGGCAGGTACAGCGCCTGTTGGCATCGACAACCAACCCCGACCGGCTGCGCAGGATACAGTTTGTTGTTCCGGCTCTTTCGGCCGATCCGGAATTGCGCGAAACTTTCTTTGAATCCCTGGCCAATCCGGCCAATCGCCGCCCTGAACCCTGGGTTATTGAAGCCATATCCTACCTGCACCACCCCTTGCGGGCTTCGAGCAGCATAAGGTATCTTCAAAAAAGCCTGCAAATGCTCGAAGAAATACAGCAAACCGGCGATATCTTTTTTCCGCTCAACTGGCTCGAGGCAAGCCTTTCGGGTTACAGCAGCCAGGCCGCTGCAGATATTGTGAAGGAGTTTCTTGACGATCCTGAATTTTCCAATAAGAACCTGCGCCTAAAAACCCTGCAGGCATCAGACCTGCTGTTCAGGTCAGCTGAAAGAAACAAACAAAGGAAAAACTAAAATTGACCCAAAGTATATTTTACAGGCTCACATCAACCCCGACACGAAAAATGGGGTTCTGGTAATAAGCCTGGCTATTTTCGTTGAAGTTATATAGCAACATAATGTTTAGGGAAACCCTGTCGGAAAGGGGCTGCCGGTAGCCACCACCCAGAAAAATATTCTCCTCCCAGCTGCGAGGCCCCTGTTCAAAGCCCGGCCCTTCGACCCGCGAGCGCAGGCTCAGGCGTTCGTATTCGGCGTGAATAAATGCACGGGGAATTACCCTGAACCTGCTGAATAAACTAAAGCCATAGAGGTGGGTAGTGTTCGACTGCCCGAAAAAGCGGTCGTTGTAGTACTGATAGGTACCTCCTACGCCGGCTGAAAGACGGTTGCTGAAGCGGTAACCCAAAAGCGGCGAAACATTGATGGCGGTTTGCGTGCCCAGCTGCAGGCCCAGAAATCCGCCTAAAAAGAACCTTTCCTTCACGGTCATGTCTTTCACATCGCGCTCTTCAAAAGCCTGGGCAGAAAGCCCTGGCAAAAACAATGCGCTGACCAGCAGAGATACTAACAGGATTTTTTTCATGATTATCGTTTTTCTCTTTAACACCTGAAGGGGTCTGTGGTTCATTTGCCATCAGGCATTCAGCGGGATTCCGCTCACGGCTGCCTGCATGGCTTTGGCTTTCAGCAGGCATTCTTCATACTCCCTTTCGGGGATGGAGCCGATGGTGATGGCGCTGCCAGCCATATAGCTCAGGTAATTCTTAGCCTGGTTGTAAAGCACACTGCGGATCACCACGTTAAAGTCGAAGTCGCCTTCAGGGGTAATATAACCTACTGCACCCGAATACAGCCCCCGCCGGGTATCTTCATATTGTTCAATCAACTTCATGGCCTGCACTTTGGGTGCGCCTGTCATGGAGCCCATGGGAAAGGCATGGCGAATGGCATCAACAAAATGTACATCGGGCCGCAGCTTCGACACCACCGTCGAAATCATTTGGTGCACCTGGCTGAAAGAATAAATGCCAAAGAGCTCTTCCACCGCCACCGAACCCTTTTGAGCGGTGTGCGAAAGGTCGTTGCGCACCAGGTCGACAATCATCACGTTTTCACTGCGCTCTTTGGGGTCTTCAAAAAGCTGCATTTTCAACAGCGCATCGGCATCCGGGGTTTTTCCCCGTCGGGCCGTTCCCTTTATGGGCTGCGAAATGAGCTTTTCGCCCTGCTTGCGCAAAAAACGCTCAGGGCTGGCACACATCAGGAATTTATCCTCGAGCTGGTAATAACACGAGAACGGCGTTGGGGAGAGGCTGTTGAGGCGTTCATAAACCGAAAGTGGATCGATGTGGGCGTTTTCGGCAAAAAACTCCACGCAGTAGTTCATCTCATAAATATATCCCAGCTGAATATTCTGCCTGATATTACCGACCTGGTGCAGGTAGCGTTCTCGAGGCACCCGCTGCTGCATCTCCACAGTTTCAAAGGCTGGCGGCGGGTTCCAGGCAAAGCGGTCAACTTCATGATATACAAATGCCGGATCAGAAAACTTTCCGAAACCCGGCAGGCAGCATATCTGCACATGATCGGAATGGGGAAAGATGAGGATTACGGGACTGAAGAAGTGCATGAGCGGCATTTCAACCCCATCGTAGTTGTTGCTGTCGAGATTCTCGAGCTGGTTTTTCAGGTCGTAGCTCAAAAAGCCAAAGAGCCAGTCGCTTTGCTCCTGGCAAAAGTTTTTTAGCCCTGACAGGTCGTCGGTTCCGTTGCCAAAAGTCTGCCTAGCCACTCCCAGTGCAAGCACCTGGCTAAATTTACTGTAGGGATCGTGGCTGTTGTCGTTGGAGTTTAAAAAGCAACAAGTGGAAAAGTGGCGCTGCCCCCACTGCAGCATTTTCATGATAAAGTGGTGGCCGGTTTTTGTAGCAAACCTCTCACATATTCTTTCCACGGTCGTTTCTCATTAAAAAAAGGGAACAACAGCACTTTAGGCCGTTGTTCCCCGCTGATCTGAAAGGTTGTTATATTTCCCAGGTGTCGCCGCTGCGAAGCAGGTCGTTGACAGTCTGGATTTTTGAGTTTGCTTTGGCATATTCGATCTGCTCTTCCACCAGGTCGTCGTAGGTGGCAAAGGGGGCCGAGCGGATTACGCCGAGGGCCACCGGAAAATCGGGTGGCATCATGCGGCCAAGCATGCGATGAATGGCCGGATCCTTTGAGTACTGGTCATGCACCAGGAGGTCATTCTCAGTGATGCCATCCTCGCCTATTTTTACCACAGCCAGTCCGGTTCCCTTAAGCACTATGCCTTTGTCCTTGTTTTTGCCAAAGATCATGGGCTCTCCATGCTTGAGGAATAACTGGCGTTCTTCGCGGTGCTCGCGGTCGGTGATGGCTCCGTGGGTTTTGTCGGCAAAAATGACGCAGTTCTGCAAAATCTCCACCACCGAGGTGCCATCGTGCTTAGCAGCCTCATACATTACCTCGCTCATGAGTTTCACGTTGTTGTCGGTGGCCCTGGCGAAGAAGGTGCCCTGTGCACCCATAATCAGACCGGCGGTAATAAATGGGTGCTCAATGGTTCCCTGGGGAGAGGTTTTGGTAATCTGCCCCATGGGGGTGGTGGGCGAATACTGTCCTTTGGTCAGACCATAGATCTGGTTGTTGAACAGCAGAATGTTCACATCGATATTTCGGCGCACGATATGTATCAGGTGGTTTCCGCCAATGGCCATGGAGTCGCCATCGCCGGTGGCAATCCAAACGCTCAGGTCGGGATTGGCAATTTTAACCCCACTGGCAATGGGATTGGCCCGGCCGTGAATGCCATGGAAACCATAGGTATTTACATAATAAGGAAAACGAGAGGAGCAACCAATACCCGAAATAAAGGTAAAATTCTCCTTACGGTATCCTATACGCGGAAAGACGTTTTCTACTGCGGCAAGAATGGCGTGGGCTCCGCAACCGGGGCACCATTTTACCATCTGGTCGCTTACAAAATCTTCTTTGGTTAATTCAACCGAAGAGGTTTGAATTCTTTTATTTTCCAGCATAATTATTTCTCCTCCAATAAATTGTTGAACGCATCGGTAAGTTCCTGCACGTGGAAGGGCAGGCCCTGTACCTTGTTAAACTGATGGTAACGATATTCGGGGATGGTCATACGCAGGTAGTTTACAAATTGCCCCATGTTCAATTCGCACACCAGGATTTTTTTGAAGCGTGAGAAAATCTCGGCGGTATTCTTAGGCAGTGGCATAATGTGGTTGAAATGCGCCAGACTCACTTTTTTGCCTTCTTGCTGCATATGGGTAACCGCCGAAACCAACGCCCCTTCGGTGCCGCCCCAGCCAACCACGAGCAGGTCGCCGGAGTCTTCGCCCATAACTTCCTGCAGCGGGATATAGTCGGCCACGCGGTTCACCTTTTCGGCGCGGATATTCACCATGAGCTGGTGGTTGAGCGGGTCGGTGGAGACGTTGCCATCGATGTTGGTTTTTTCCAGGCCGCCAATGCGGTGCCTGAGGCCTTCCATGCCCGGGTGGGCCCACTGACGAACCAAAGTTTTTTCGTCGCGGCGATAGGGTTTGAAGCTGGTATCATTGGGGGTGGCAATGGGTGGCTTAATGGCCGGCAGATCTTTGGTGTCGGGAATTTTGAACAACTCCGAGCCAAATCCAATATAGCCATCGGTGAGCAGAATAACAGGCGTCATGTGCTCGAGCGAAAGTTTGGCAGCTTCATAGGCATAATAGAAGCAGTTTGCCGGGCTCGAGGCTGCCATAACAATGGCCGGGCATTCGCCGTTGCGGCCAAAGAGGGCCTGCATAAGGTCGCTCTGCTCGCTCTTGGTGGGCAAACCGGTTGAGGGGCCCGCGCGCTGCACGTTGACAATTACCAGTGGCAGCTCGGTGATCACAGCCAGGCCAATGGCTTCGCTCTTAAGCGAAAAGCCGGGGCCCGAGGTGGTGGTAATGGCCAGTGAACCGGCAAAGCTCGCGCCAATGGCCGAGCAAATACCCGCAATCTCGTCTTCGGCCTGAAAAACCTTGGCCCCAAGCGACTTGTGCTTTGAGAGTTCCATAAGAATCTCGGTGGCAGGAGTAATGGGGTAAGAGCCAAGGAACAACGGCCTGCCACTATTTTCGGCGGCAGCCAGCAAACCCCAGGCAGTGGCAATGTTGCCGGTAATATTGCGGTAAAGCCCCTTCTCCATTTTGGCCGGACCTACCCTGAAGGTCGACTTAATGGCTTCGATGGTTTCGCCATAGTTAAAACCGGCTTTTAATGCGGCCTGGTTGGCTTCTTTAATTAAGGGCTTGCTCTTGAATTTCTTTTCAATAAACTCCAGGGTGACTTCCATGTCGCGGTTGAACAGGAAATACAGAATACCAAGCACAAACATGTTTTTGGTACGCTCGGCCGAGCGCTTGTCTATTTCCAGGTGGCGCAGGCTTTCCATGGTAAGCAGTGAAATGGGCGCTTTAATCAGGCTGTAGCCATTCAGGCTGCCATCCTCAAGGGGGTTGGTCTGGTAGCCTGCTTTTTCAATGCCTTTTTCTTCAAAGGTGGCCGAGTCGACAATAAGGGTTGCGCCGGGCTTTGCCCATTTGAGGTTCGACCTGAGCGAGGCGGGGTTCATTGCCACCAGTACATCACACAAATCGCCTGAGGTTAAAATTTTGCGTTGCCCAAGATGAACCTGGAAACCGCTGACCCCGGCAATGGTATTTTGGGGCGCACGGATTTCAGCAGGAAAGTCCGGAAAAGTGGCAAGGTCGTTGCCGGCAATGGCGGCCGCATCAGAAAACAGGGTACCTGTCAGCTGCATGCCGTCGCCCGAGTCGCCTACAAACTTTACCACCACATCTTCCAGCTCAACAATATTCTTTTTTTGTGCCATAACAGAATAAGGTTTTTGGTAGGGTATGGTTTTAATAACTTTTTGAAAGAAACAATATTAATATTCGGCCATTTGACGCTGCGAAGTTAAGGGTTTAAAGTATAACCGATCAAAAAAATCGGCCACTTTTTGCCCATTCTAGCTTATCCTTATTTAAACCGATTCCAAATATCATCTCCAAGTCAAAATTATGGCGCTATGTCAATTTAAGTCTTTATTTTTGCACCGGAATTAACCGATTTAGAAACCATAAATTATTGAAGTAATGGCCTACGTAATCACTGAAGATTGCACTGCTTGCGGCAGCTGCATTGACGAATGCCCGGTTGAAGCTATCACCGAAGGTGACATCTATAAGATCGATCCTGATGTTTGCACTGACTGCGGTTCATGCGCAGATGTTTGCCCGGTTGAAGCAATTCATCCCGAATAAACCCCAGCTTCCCGGAGTTATTGCCGGAAGGAAATGAACTTAAGCCCGTAATTATGTTGCGGGCTTTTTTATTTGGCATTCTTCATTAATTTTGTTGTTCCCCTTACGGGAAAAAACCGGCATGAAAAAGAAACAGGACGATGGCAATGTAATGACCTTCTGGGGGCACCTGGAGGAGCTGCGCGGGCATTTGATACGCTCGGCCGCTTCCATTGGCGTGTTTGCCCTGTTGGCCTTTCTCAACAAAGAGTTCCTGTTTTCCCGAATTATTCTGGCGCCGAAAGAAACCTACTTCTTCACCAACCGTATGCTTTGCGGCCTTGCCGAACGATTTTCGGTGCCGGCATTATGTATCAACGCCAAGCCGGTTGAGATCATTAACATTGACATGGCCGGGCAGTTTACCACCCACATTGTCACTTCGCTGGTGGCCGGTCTGCTGTTGTCCATTCCTTACGTGGTATGGGAAATCTGGCGTTTTATCAGGCCCGGCCTAACCCCAAAGGAGCAGGCCAATTCGCGCGGTGCGGTACTGGTTATCAGCGGACTTTTCATTACCGGGGTGTTGTTTGCCTATTTCCTTATTGTGCCGCTGGCCGTGAACTTTCTGGGGTCTTACCAGGTGAGCAGTATGGTGGCCAACCAGATCGCCCTTCGATCTTATATTTCCACGGTTACAACACTTACCCTGGCCACAGGCTTGGTTTTCGAGCTGCCCGTTTTTGTGTATTTTCTTAGTCGCGTAGGCATACTTACACCAGCGATAATGAAAAAACAGCGAAAACTGGCCTTTGTGCTTGTCATTGTCCTCTCGGCCATTATCACCCCTCCCGATGTGTTCAGCCAGATACTGGTGAGCATTCCGCTGTTTGTACTCTATGAGCTCAGCATTGGCATTTCGGCCCGGGTGCAGAAAAACACCCTGGCAAACCGAATGGCCTGATGGCCTTGTAAATACAAGCTTAAATTCCCTCCTTCTTCTCTTCTTTTCTTATCGAACTTTTTAAATTATTTGCTGTTTCCATTCACAGGAAGTGGTTGCTGATTTTTTGTTTCCGCGAAAGCAAAAAAATGGGTAACTTTATGTAATACGCAATAAATCAATCCTAAATATTCATTTAAATCCTTTTATTCAGTAATGAACAACGCACAGTTTTATTTTGACCGACCGGCCAACGAGCCGATTTTTCCCTACACCGAAGGCACGCCTGAGCGCATTGCCCTGGAAAAGGAGATTGAGCGTCAGAGCAGCATTGAGGTTGAGATTCCGCTGATCATTGGTGGCCAGGAGATCCGTACCGGTAAAACCGGCAAGGTGACCATGCCCCACGATCATGGACATGTGCTGGCCACCTACCATATGGCCGGCGAAAAAGAGGTGCAGATGGCCATCGATGCCGCCAACCAGGCGCACCAGCAGTGGGCGGTAATGTCGTGGGTAGAAAGAGCCTCCATCACACTGAAGGTTGCCGAACTGCTTTCGAAAAAGCATCGTTACCTTATCAACGCAGCCACCATGGTAGGCCAGGGCAAGAATGCCTTCCAGGCCGAGATCGATGCCGTTTGCGAAACCATCGACTTCATCCGTTTTAACGCCCATTACGTTTCGGAGATTTACAACGATCAGCCCCACTCCGAGATTGGCAACCTGAACCGACTGGAGTACCGTCCGCTCGAAGGTTTCGTTTTTGCGGTGAGTCCGTTCAACTTCACAGCCATTGCCTCTAACCTGGTGCTGGCGCCTGCAGTGATGGGCAATACCGTTATTTGGAAACCATCGACCACCTCCCTGCTTTCTAATTATTATCTAATGAAGATCTTTAAGGAAGCCGGCGTGCCTGATGGCGTAATTAACTTTGTGCCGGGACCGGGCGCCATGGTAGGCGACATTGTGCTCAATAACAAGGACCTTGGTGGGGTGCACTTTACCGGGGGCAACACCACTTTTAACCACATATGGAAAACGGTGGCCAACAACCTGGAGAACTACCGCTCTTACCCGCGGGTGGTGGGCGAAACCGGTGGCAAGGACTTTGTGTTTGTGCACCCTTCGGCCGACGTGGACGAAGTGGCTACCGCCCTGGTAAGAGGCGCCTTCGAATTCCAGGGGCAGAAATGCTCGGCCGCATCAAGGGCTTATATTCCTGAATCGCTTTGGGACAGCATTAAGCGTCGTATCGACCGCAACCTGAAGCTGATTCAGAAAGGCGACCCCAAGGAGTTTTGCAACTTTGTAAACGCCGTAATCGATGAGAAGGCGTTTGACCGCATCATGGGATACATTGATAAGGCCCGCGACTCGAAAGATGCCGAGATCATTTTTGGCGGCACTGGCGACAAATCTAAGGGTTACTTTATTGATCCTACAGTTATACTGGCAAAAGACCCGCATTTCATTACCATGGAAGAAGAGATCTTCGGCCCGGTGCTGAGCATTCATGTGTATCCCGACGACAAGTTTGAAGAAACCCTGCAGCTTTGCGACAACACTTCGCCCTATGCGCTTACCGGTTCCATTTTCAGCAAGGACCGCTACGCCACCGTAAAGGCCTGCGCCACCCTGCGCTATTCGGCAGGTAACTTCTACATTAACGACAAGCCCACGGGCGCCGTGGTGGGGCAGCAGCCCTTTGGCGGCTCGCGGCAGTCGGGCACCAACGACAAGGCCGGAAGCCACCTGAACCTGCTGCGCTGGATCAACCCGCGCACCATTAAGGAAACTTTCCTGCCTCCAACCGACTTCAGGTATCCGTTTATGCACGAGAAGAAGTGCGGGTGCTAACTTAAAGGCCTCTCGACTTCATCCCGCAAAGGCGGGATTTCGCTCGAGGACCGGTCAAACGTCGTAAAAAAAGAAATCCCCCGGGGCCGCCCAAAAGCGCCCGGGGGATTTTTTCTTCTGCAAATCAATTGCTACCATAATGTCTCCGCGAGGCGGCTTTTTGGTTTGGGAGGTCGTCACTCTTTGCTACCATACTTTCACCGCTACGCGGCTTCTATTTTTCGCGTTTTCGCTTCTTCGCCTCCTCGCCTCTTCCTATCTCCTGCCGCTAACCACCAGCGCTTCTTCCCTGCGCCCCATGCCCTCTGCCCTCTGCATCCTTAAACGGTCATTTCACCTCGCAGGGGCTTTTGGAAGTATTTTCGCAGGCGGGCTGCCGGATAGTTGTTTCCCAGCAGGTACATAAGTTTGGTTACGGCCGACTCGATGGTCATATCGTAACCGCTCACCACGCCCAGCTTTTCGAGGCCTTTGCCGGTTTCGTACTTACCCATTTGCACGGCACCGCCGCGGCATTGGGTAATGTTGCAAACCAACAGCCCGTTTTTAATGGCCTTGCCAATGGCATTGAGAAACCACTGCTCAGTGGGTGCATTGCCCGAGCCATAAGTTTCCATCACCAGGGCTTTCAGGCCGGGAATACCCAAAATGGACTCAACCACCAACG
>JAHYJD010000204.1 GCA_019429365.1 Bacteroidales bacterium
TGGGTTCATCGTAAACCAGCCTGATGATGGGTCTGAGCACACGTGCAGGTTCATTTTCTGAGGGCGAAAAATCCAGCAGTTGCGGCGGGGTGCTGTCTTCTTCAGAGGTAGTAAACGCCAGCACAAAATCACCGCCTTCCTGCCCGTCGCCGTCGCCATCGAGGTATTGACCGGTAAGTTGGTTCTGGGCAATGTCGCCGTCGATGGTCAGCACATAATCGGTTACATAATCGAGATGGCTGGTACTTACCAACAGGTTAAATTCATTTTGCCAGGAAAAAGCAAGTTCAGCCTCGGGGCTGATGCTTATGGCATCCTCCACGCTCTGCTGATTCATTTTGCGGCTGAACCTTATAGCCAGCGGGGTGCCTGGCACCAGGTTTTCGATGGGAGGAGCCGGTGTTACCAGCTGCACCACAGGTGGCACCGAAGAGGTTAGTTCTACATCCAAAAAACTCAGGTTCTGTGTCAGGTTTCCACTGGGGTTTGAAATGATGGTCAGACTTGTTTCGTAGGTCTCATGCGTTTCGGAGGTAAAAACCACATCTACCGTACTTAGCGGTTCCAGGTTTTCAAAGAAATAAAAACCATTGCTGAGCTGGTCGGGGTCGTTGCTGTAGAGGTTAAATAATGATTCGTAGCTGTCGGTTACATACTCCTGATCGCCAATGGTTACGGTAATTCCGTTCAGGGGCTTTTGGGTCTCAACGTCCCTTATAAAGCCGGTGGCCACCCCAATGGCGGGTTTTTCCACATCATGAAATTCGAGAAACGACCAGAAAGCCGCCAGGGCTTCCAGCTTTTTCCACTCGGCATTCATGTTTCGCTGCTGCTGGGTGGGGTTGGTATGGAAACCGCCTTCGCTCAACAAAGAGGCCATGAGGCTAACGCGGTTCACATAAAGATATGGAAACTGATTTTCGTGGTGAAAAACTGCACCCTGGTAAAACACCCGGTCGGCATAATTACCGCTGGTGGGAATTCGCATGGCACCGGGCAGGTTCACGTTGAGCAAAGCACCGAAGGCGGCCCCGCCTTGCGGTGTTTTTTCAACAGTAACGCCATTGCTGCGCCATCCGCCATAGAGCATCAGGGTGCGATTGGCATCCGGAGGTCCGGCATCGCTGTGAATAGAATAGTAGAAGTCGACACCCAGGCTGTTGGCTTCATCTACCCTTGCGCCCAGTGTAATATTATCCTGATCGGTTTCCCGTGCCACATAAACGGCTTCGATGTCAGTGTTTTCAAGCAGATAGTCGCGAAGGGCAAGGCCTACCCTTAGCACTTTTTCTGATTCATAATAACCGAAAGCACCTAGGTTTTCGAATTGTGCGTGTCCCTGGTCAATATACAGGGTCCAGTCGTTAAGTCCGGTGATCTGCGCGCGGGCAGTGCCGGTTATAAAAAGGATTGCCAGCGCCATGGTAACCATGGCAAGGCTCTTATTCACCTTTCGGGAAAAATTTATCGCTATTGTCATTGCAATACTTCTTTAATGGTTAGAGGCCTTGCGTAATTTCAAGCACATAAATGCCGCCGTCTTGGGGATTTTCGAAAGCGATTCGTCTGCCATCGGGCGAAACGGAAGGGCTCAGGGCAATTATACTGGTGTGTCCGGTAAGCAGGTGTTCTGCGCCACTTCCCGGGTCAATGGCAAACAAATCGCCTTTTGTCATGCGGTGGCCATCATCGCTGGTAAGCAT
>JAHYJD010000092.1 GCA_019429365.1 Bacteroidales bacterium
CCAGGTGCCCGAAGCCGGCAATTATTCCCTGTGGAACGCTGGCGAACAGGTGAAGGGACTTTCATTCAATTACGATCGCCGCGAGTCCGTTCCTGAAGTGCTTTCTCCATCCGAGCTCGAAAGCATGCTGCTGGATGCCGGCCTCAGCAACATACAGGTGGTCGAAACCACCGAAGCCGGCCTCGGGCAGGCCCTCGAACAGGCCCGCCTTGGCCTGCAACTATGGAAGCTTTTCCTTATCCTTGCCCTTGCCTGCCTCTTGGCCGAAGTGCTGCTGTTGAGGTTTTGGAGATAATTATTGTGGTAATAAACTAATTTGAATAAATATGAAAACCGGGCTGTTTTTATCATTTATATTATTTTCCTTCTTACTTCATGCTCAAATTGAGGAAAAAGTTTATTTCGACTCAAATGGCAGCATTATTATTCAAGAAGTTGCCACCTATTATAGAATTGCGAGCTATGATTCCATTTCTGGTCAGATAATCGGTTCATTTCAAGATTTTCTTTTGGAAAATGATTCATTGATGGCCAAAGGAGAACCAAAATACACTCCGGAAGGGTATTTAAACATTATCAACTTTGTGGGTCAGCCGGATCATTATCCCATTGCATTAGAAATGTGTGACCTGAAGGTATCTTTTATCAGGATAAATGATTATCCCAACCTTAAACACCTTATTAAGCCATCAATTACAATTGAAGAACGAATAGGTGGAGGAGGTATCTTTACAGTGGTTGAAACCATGCCCGAATTTCCCGGTGGCATGGGAACATTGGCCTGGTTTATTGACAGACTCATCGTTTATCCTGGGGAGGCTAGGGAAAACAATGTTTCAGGGATCGTTAGGGTTAGTTTTACTGTTGACACAGATGGCTCTATTCAGAATGTAAGCGTTATTGAAGGTCTTGGATATGGTTGCGATGAAGAGGCTGTCAGGGTAATGAAACTGATCCCTGACTGGTTACCGGGCCTTCAGCGGGGGAAACCCGTAAAGGTAAATTTTGCCCTGGATATCTTATTTGAATAATAATTACAGTTTATCAAGAATCCTTTTTTTCTTCATCAAACATTATCTAAGCTCTTATCTTTTTGGCTTGTCTTAGTCCAGCTTAATTTATCTTATTAACCCTTCCCCCCTCAGCAAAATTATTATGCTTAAATTTGCACCGGTTTTCCCTCTAGGAAAATCTGTTTTATTGGTTCAGCAATTGTTATGAGCGACTCTCACGAAGAAAACATGGATTCCCTGCAGCCGGCTGACGATGGCTTGGATCCATTATCTCAGCCAAAGAATGAAGTGCCTGCCATTGATCAGTCCACCACACTCCTTTCGGGGATGTATCAGGACTGGTTTCTCGACTATGCCTCCTATGTGATCCTTGAGCGCGCGGTGCCCGAAGTGCGCGACGGGCTCAAGCCCGTGCAGCGCCGCATCCTGCATTCCATGAAGGAAATGGACGATGGGCGCTACAACAAGGTGGCCAACATTATTGGCAACACCATGAAGTATCACCCCCATGGCGATGCTTCCATTGGCGATGCCCTGGTGCAGCTGGGCCAGAAAGACCTGCTCATCGACACCCAGGGAAACTGGGGTAACATCCTTACCGGCGACAGCGCAGCAGCGCCCCGATACATCGAGGCACGACCCTCGAAGTTTGCACTTGAAGTGCTTTATAACCATAAAACCACCACCTGGAAACCCAGCTACGATGGCCGCAACAAGGAGCCACTTACCCTTCCGGTGAAGTTCCCGCTGTTGCTGGCACAAGGCGTGGAAGGCATTGCCGTGGGTTTGGCTTCCAAAATTCTGCCCCACAACTTCAACGAGCTTATAGATGCTTCCATAAAAATTTTGCAAGGCGAAGAGCCCAATATTCTGCCCGACTTTCTTACCGGCGGTATGGCCGACTTTTCGAAATACAACGGCGGCCTCAGGGGTGGAAAGGTGAGGGTACGCGCCCGCATTAATATCCTCGACAAGAAAAGCCTGGTAATTACCGAAATTCCTTTTGGCACCACCACTGGCAGCCTGATGGACAGCATTGTGGCCGCCAACGACAAGGGCAAGATCAAGATCCGCAAGATCGAAGACAACACCGCCCAGAACGTGGAGATACTGGTCCATCTCATGCCCGGTATTTCGCCCGATCAGGCCATCGATGCCCTGTATGCCTTTACTGATTGTGAGGTAAGCATTTCGCCAAACTCCTGCGTGATAGATACCGACAGGCCGCGCTTTCTCGATGTGAACGAACTGCTGAGAATCTCCACCGCCAACACCCTCGATCTGCTGAAAAAGGAACTGGAAATTGAAAAGCACGAGCTGCTCGAACAGCTCCTTTTCTCCAGCCTGGAAAAGATATTTATTGAAAAACGCATCTACCGTAAAATTGAGGAGTGCGAAACCTGGGAGTCGGTCATCGAAACCATCGATAAGGGCCTGAACCCATACAAGAAACTGTTTTACCGCGAAATAACCCGCGACGACATCCTCCGGCTTACAGAGATCAAGATAAAGCGTATCTCTCGTTTCGATTCCTTCAAGGCCGACGACCTTATGCGAGACCTGGAAGCCAAACTTGAGAAGGTGAACCACCATCTAGAGAACCTGGTTCAATATGCCATCGATTACTTCCAGCGCATTAAGGATAAGTTTGGCAAGGGGCGAGAACGCAAGACCGAAATCCGATTTTTCGATACCATTGAAGCTACACGTGTGGCCGTGGCCAACGAAAAGCTTTACGTGAACCGCGAAGAGGGATTTGCCGGTACTTCCATGAAAAAGGACGAGTATGTTTGCGATTGTTCCGATATCGACGACATTATCGTTTTCCGCGAAGACGGCACTTTCCTGGTAACCAAAGTGGCCGACAAATCTTTTGTTGGGAAAGGCATTATTCACATAGCCGTGTTCGAAAAGAACGACGACCGCACCATTTACAACATGATTTACCAGGATGGTCCCAAAGGCGCCTCCTATATGAAGCGCTTTGCCGTGAAGGGCGTTACCCGCGATAAGGATTACGACCTTACCAAGGGCACCAAGGGCAGCAAAGTGTTGTATTTTACTGCCAATCCCAATGGTGAGGCCGAGGTGGTATCCGTGTATCTTCGCCATAAGCCCAAGCTCAAAAAGCCGGTGTTCGATCTCGACTTTGCCGAGCTTGCCATAAAAGGGCGTGCCGCTGGTGGCAACCTGGTCTCCAAACACCCTGTTCGCAAAGTGGTGCTCAAAGATCAGGGCGTCTCCACCCTGGGCGCCATGGACATTTGGTTTGATGACACCGTTTTGCGGCTAAATGCCGACAAACGTGGCACATACCTTGGCGCCTTCAAGGGCGACGACAAACTGCTGGCTGTATATGCCAACGGCACCTATCGAATTATTGGTTTCGACCTGAGCACCCACTTCGATGAAAAACCGCTGATCCTTCGCAAATTGAAGGAGGGACTGGTGCTTACCGCAGTATTTTTCGATGCCGAACAGGGATTTCAGTACCTGAAGCGTTTCGAGCCAGAAGCCAACGGAAAAACGGCGGTTTTCATTGGCGAGCACCCGGGAAATAAGTTGATTCTTGTGACAGATGAGCCTTGGCCCCGCCTGAAGGTGAATTTGGCCGCCACCGCCCGTAAACCTGCCACAACCGAAGAAGTCGATGCGGAGAGTTTCATCGCAGTGAAAAGCTATAAAGCCCGTGGCAAGCGCTTGGCCGCAGGCGAAATCGAATCGGTGGAGTGGCTTGAACCTTTGCGCAAGGAAGAACCAGAACCTGAGCCAGAAATTCAGCCAGAGCCCCAGCCGGAAGTGCCCGATAAGCAAGGCCCTGAAATTATTGAAGCGGATGCCGGGGGTGAAATTATCTTTGAGTGGGTAGTGGGTCAGGAAGGTGAAGCTTCGGAAGACCAAGGCGAAAAGCCTGATGATGACGCAGATGATGCCGATGAAGGCAGCAGCAAGAAACCCCGAAAACCCAAACCTGGAAAGCCATCAGGCGACATTAAGCCCGGCGACCGCGAAAAACAGATCAGGCTCGACCTGGATATTTAATACATCATTATGATCAGGGTAGGAATCAACGGATTTGGCCGCATTGGCAGGCTGGTTTTCAGGCTGATGCAGCAACGCAGCGATATGCAGCTGGTGGCAGTAAATGACCCCATGCTGCTCAAAACCCTGATGCACCTGCTCAAATACGACACCGTGCATGGCCGATTCGGCCGCGAAGTTTGGGGCGACGAAGCTACTGAAACCCTTTTTGTGGATGGCCGGCCCATGCAGAAGTATTCGCACTTTCACCCCGACAAAATTCCATGGGATAAGCATGATGTGGATGTGGTGGTCGAATCTTCCGGATTGTTTCTCACACGCGACATGCTGCAGGGGCATTTGCGGCCCGGCGTGAAAAAAGTAATCCTTTCATGCCCGCCAAAGGAAAAGCTGGATAGTATGGTGGTAATTGGAGTGAATGACCATATGTTGACACCTGAACACCTGCTGGTATCCAACGCTTCCTGCACCACCAACTGTGTGGCCCCGGTGCTGAAGGTCCTCGAAGATCAGTTTGGCATCGACCGCGTTTTCCTCAATACGGTGCACCCATACACCAATAACCAGAACGTGATCGATTCACCCCACCACGACCTGCGCCGCGCACGCAATGCCGCTGACAACATTATTCCCACAACCACCAGCGCCATCAAGGCCGTGAAAGAGATCCTGCCGTCACTAAAGGATCGTTTCGACGGATTTGCCACCCGTGTGCCGGTGAGCGATGGTTCCTTTGTGGAGTTGAGTGCGATATTGAAAAGCAACACTTCCGTGGAAGAGGTGAACAGCCTGTTCGAAATGGCCGCTCAAGGTCAAATGAAGGGCATTATTCAGTATTGTGAAGACCCCATTGTGTCGAGCGACGTGATCGGGAACTCCCATTCGGCCGTGTTCGATGCCCTTAGCACCCGTGTGCTGGGAGGTAATTTTGTGCAGGTGCTGGCCTGGTACGATAACGAATATGGTTATTCTTCGCGGATGATCGACCTGATTGCTTTGCTGATGAAATAAATACTGCCACCATCCCACAGCGGTCCATCGTATAACTCCACCAATTCAATATCTCTTTTTTCAAGGTTTTTCTTAAATGAAGGCCCTTCCGGGAAATGCTTCACGCTTCCAGCAAGGAAAAACTGATTTTGATGAACCCCTGCGCAGCCCCCGAAGAACCCGTGCTTTTGGCTGGGCAACTGAATGAGCGACGGGTCAACAAAAAAAGTTTCCTTACCTGCGTTTTTAAGTGCTGTTTCTATGCCGCGGTCGCTGGTGATAAACAGCCCGCCGGCTTCCACCAGGTTGCAGCGTGTGTAGCCTTGTTTTACTTCAACTTTTTTCAGGCCTTCTGAATTTTTTAGAATTACAGGATCTGTTAAGTCTTTATTGTGAACCAGCAGTCCCGATCCTGAGAAAGCATTATACATTGCAGAAGCAGGGTAGGAGGCGCCAACTTGTCGCTGTCCTGTCGCAGCCATGACTCCAGACTTAACTATCTGGTTAATAGTTTCTGCAGGGGTGTTTGGTGCCACCACAAGGGCATTTGGCGTCTGGCAAAGAAAAATATCAGGGTGGCCGCTGATGGCTTCATATACGATCCCCTGGCTTGCAAATGGCAGCACCTCACCATAGCGCTCCAGGGTTTTTAATACCCTTTCGGGGAAACGGGCGTCAGCAATAATCAGCATGGAATGCCCTCCCTTTTAGCTTTGGGTCTGTCTTAAAATCCACCCTTTCATAATGTTCGAGCAGCCATTTTTTATTTGCAGCCTTATGCCCAATGGCTGCATTCAATTCTTTAGGCGCAACACTAATTACCAGGCAACTACCTGTTTTTTTTATAACGCTTTCGCGGAAAATATCCTTCCAAATGGCGGTGTTCACCAACTCTTTCAGGGCAGGATGAAACGGACCGGCCACCAGTTCGCTGCCATTGCTCAACCCATCTGATGGGTGCAGCCCTAAACGAAGTATCCTGATTTGGTTTTCTTCAAAGAAAAGTACCAATTTTTTGCAGCGTTCAATGGTCTCTTCCTGTCTCAGTGGCTGATAGCTGCCCGCCAGGTACATTTGTTCCAGCTGGGTGCCACGAATGACCAGCGTTGGGTAAATCCGCGTTTCTTTTGCGCCAAGTTCTTTTATGCGGTGGGCAGTATACACGGACTTTTCCATTGTGTCACCGGGCAAACCGGTCATCATTTGCAGGCCAAGCACAAAGCCGGCATCCAGAATCATTTTTGATGCCTCTTCCACATGTTTTGCGCTATGGCCACGGCCGGCAAGCCTCAGCACCTCCTCATCGAGCGACTGCGCGCCAAGCTCAACGCTGCTTACACCATACTTCTTCAGCAATTTAAGGACTTCAGGGTTTATGTAATCGGGCCGGGTTGAAAGCCTGATACCATTCACCTCTTCGTTTTTCACCCATTTTGAAGCGGCCTTCAGGTAGGCTTCCTGCTCATTCTGAGGCAGCCCGGTGAAGTTCCCGCCAAAAAATGCGATCTCCACTTGCCGTTCTACTTTAGGGAAAGTTTTCAAGTAGGCTGCTACCTGCAAATCCACTTCTTCCGGTTTTGGCGCCTGCAGTGTTCCGCTTATCCGGTGCTGATCGCAAAACACACATTGATGCGGACAGCCCAGCTCCGGAATAAAAAATGGAATGTTGAAATGACGCAATGCCTTTGGTTTTCTGCAAAGGTAAACGTATTGGCTGACAAAGGAAATTCTTATGTCGTTTAATCAAAATTCCGGTTTTGGTAAAAAAATGTCCTTTTGTTTACACAAATATGGTTTATATCAATAAAAAACTTAACTTTGTTTTATAAATTCTAAATTTTTAACTATGTCTTCTGAACGTCAGAGATTCCTTTCCGATCGTGATTTATGGATTCTCATTGCACAGAGTTCGTATGGCGATTCCTACAGGCCGTTGAACCTCAGGGGGGCAGTTTTACGGGGTGTTGACTTATCGGGCGCCGACCTTACCGATGCCAGCTTTGCCCGGGCAGACCTGTCTGGCGCAAATCTTGAAGGGGCCAATCTTGCTGGGGCTTTTCTGGCAGAAGCCAACCTTAAGGGTGCCAGCCTTAAAGGGGCCAATCTGATTGGTGCGGTGCTCTCGAAAGCCAACCTTACGGAAGCGATCCTTTCTGAAGCCGATTTTACCGATGCCAAACTCGATGGCGCTGACCTTTCAAACTCTGATATCATTGATACTGACCTTACCAGGGCCGATTTGTCAATGACCTTTATCCGGTCTTCCAACCTTACACGCGCTAACTTATTCAAGGCCAACCTTTCAGGCGCTGACTTTACCGGTTCTGAATTGCTCGAGGCAAACTTTGGCAAAGCATTCCTGAATGATACGGTTATGGACCAGGTGCAGAACCTGGAGCGAACGATAGGGTATAAAGGGTAATGGGTTAACTGGTTGATTAGTAGATATGTAAATCGGTTCTTTGTTCGATTTGGAAAAAATTGAAAGCCCCAAGGAGTTTTTTCAACGTTGGGGCTTTCTTTTTGTAATTAATTATTGCGGTCCCCGAGCGAAGTTCCCGCTAAGACGGGAATGCAGTCGAGGGGCCTTTCTTTCGGTATTACGCCTTTTCGTAATACAGGTTGATGATCTTCAGGATGACACTGGTGGCTTTTTCCATGCTTTCCAGGGGCACAAATTCGTATTTCCCGTGGAAATTGTGGCCTCCGGCAAAGATATTGGGGCAGGGCAGTCCCATGTATGAAAGCCTTGAGCCATCGGTACCGCCACGAATGGGTTTGATGTGCGGCTTGATGCCCAGGTCTTTCATGGCCTGCTCGGCGATGGCTACAATGTGATACTCGGGCTCCACCTTCTCGCGCATGTTGTAATACTGGTCCTTCATTTCAAGGATGATGGTGCCTTCACCATACTTCTTATTCATGAAGTCGGCCACTTCCTGTATTTGTTCCTTGCGGCGTTCAAATTTCTTGCGGTCGTGGTCGCGGATAATGTACTGAATGGTGGATTCTTCCACTGTGCCATCGAACTTGATGATATGGAAAAAGCCTTCGTAATGCTCAGTAAATTCGGGCCTTTCGAAAACCGGCAGCATATCATTGAATTCTGAACCAATGATGATGGCATTCTTCATTTTATACTTGGCATAGCCGGGATGCACATTGCGCCCCTGGACCTTCACCTTGGCGTAAGCAGCATTGAAGTTTTCGAACTCCAGCTCGCCTACTTCCGAACCATCGAGGGTGTAGGCATATTTGGCACCGAATTTTTTTACATCAAAATGATCCACACCCTTGCCGATTTCTTCATCGGGGGTGAAACCAATCTTTATGGTGCCATGCTTTATATCGGGATTCTTCACCAGGTATTCGATGGCAGTCATGATTTCGGCAATGCCGGCCTTGTCGTCGGCCCCAAGCAGGGTGGTGCCATCGGTGGTAATGATGGTTTGGCCCACATATTTGCTCAGTTCCGGGAAATCCTTCACTGTAAGGTACATATCCTTATCCTTATTTAGCAGGATATCTTTGCCATCGTAGTTTTTAATGATCTGGGGTTTAATGTCCTTGCCATCCATATCGGGGCTGGTGTCTACGTGGGCCACAAAACCGATCACCGGGATGTCTTTGTCGGTATTGGCAGGCAGGGTGGCCATCACATAGCAGTTTTCGTCCACATGGGCGTCGCTCAGGCCGAGTTCTTTCAATTCTTCCACCAGCAATCGGGCCAGGTCGAACTGTTTTTCGGAACTGGGGAATGTGGTGGAGTTGGGATCGCTCTGGGTGTCGATGCTGATATAGCGCAGAAACCTTTCAAGCAATTTTTCTTTCATAATAGATCCTTTCTAATTTTTAAACTTATAATGCTATTAACAAAGGCCCCCTGCCAAATGTTGGCTGGCAGGGGGCTTTTGGGGTGTTAATCTTCTTTTTTAGCTTGCAGTGCGGTGCGA
Organism: Bacteroidales bacterium; assembly: GCA_019429365.1. GTDB lineage: Bacteria > Bacteroidota > Bacteroidia > Bacteroidales > UBA7960 > UBA7960. The sequence continues at coordinate 8,999 of JAHYJD010000092.1, forward strand.
TACAAGTAAATACACAGGGCAATGAACATAACCAATCCGAGCCACTGTGATCCGTTGCTGGCCAGCCAGCTTTCTGCTTCCAGGTTGAGGCCGCCAAACTTCAGCATTGCACTGATCACGCCCATCAAGGCGCCACCGGCAATGAATCCGCTGGCGATCAGGGTACCGCGCTCCTTGCGTGCGTTGGCCAGCTTCACATCCTTGCTGCTGGTCGAAACGTACCATGCAATGATACCACCCACTAGCAGGGGAGTGTTGAGTTCTAGCGGGATGAACATACCCAGCGCGAAGGCGAGGGCAGGCACGCCCAGCATGGTAAGGATCAGCGACAGGAATGCACCGGCGGCATAAAGCAGCCAGGGGGCCGATCCGCCGGTCATCATAGGCTCAATTACGGCAGCCATGGCGTTGGCCTGCGGCGCTACCATGGCGCCTTCGCCGGTAAAGCCGTAGGTCTGGTTCAGGATAATGATCACACCACCCACGGTGGCGGCCGAAACCACGGTGCCCAGAAACTTCCAGCCCTCCTGCTTGTAGGGCGATGAACCCAGCCAGTAGCCGATCTTAAGGTCGGTAATGAAACCACCGGCCATGGCCAGTGCAGTGCAAACCACACCACCAATGATCAGGGCAGCAATCATGCCCGAAGTGCCCGAAAGGCCGACAGCGGTCATAATCAGTGAGGTAAGGATCAGGGTCATGAGGGTCATGCCCGAAACAGGGTTGGTACCCACAATGGCTATGGCGTTGGCTGCCACGGTGGTAAACAGGAAGGCGATGATCATTACGATAACCAGTCCCACCAAGGCATGGGTGAGGTTATTGACCACACCGAACTGGAAAAATACGAAAATTAGCACGGCCGTAACCAGGATGCCGATAAGGATCAGGCTCATGGGCAGGTCGCGGCGGGTGCGCAGGTTGTTGTCGCTGTTGGCGTGCTTGCTCAGGGTTTCCTTCACGGCAAGGCCCACGGCGTTTTTAATAATGCCCGAAGAACGGATAATGCCGATCACCCCGGCCATGGCAATACCGCCAATACCGATCATGCGCACATAGTCGCGGAAAATCAGCTCGGGAGCCATGGCGGCAATGGCGTTGGCTTCGCCGCCAAACATGGCTGCGGCATGCGCTATCATGGGAATGATCACAAACCAGCCTACGAAAGAACCGGCGGTGATGATCACGGCGTATTTAAGGCCGATAATGTAGCCAAGGCCCACGATGGCCGCACCCACGTTAATTTTAAAAACCAGTTTGGCTTTGTCGGCCAGGGCTTCCCCGTAAGGGATCACCCTGCTTGAAAATACTTCGTTCCACCAGCCGAAGGTGGCAATCACAAAGTCGTAAATACCGCCAATAAGGCCGGCAAAGAGCAGCACCTTGGCCTGGTCGCCGCCTTTTTCGCCCGACACCAGCACTTCGGTGGTGGCTGTAGCTTCAGGGAACGGGAACTTGCCGTGCATCTCGGCCACGAAATACTTGCGGAACGGGATCAGGAATAGTATGCCCAGGAAACCCCCCAGCAGTGAGGAAAGAAACACCTGGTAGAAATGGGCCTCAAGACCCAGGATGTAAAGTGCAGGCAGGGTAAAGATGGCCCCGGCCACAATCACGCCCGAGCTGGCGCCGATGCTCTGAATGATCACATTTTCGCCCAGCGCATTTTTTCTTTTGGTAAGTGCCGAAAGCCCCACGGCAATGATGGCAATGGGAATGGCCGCTTCGAAAACCTGCCCGATCTTCAGGCCAAGGTAGGCCGCAGCCGCCGAAAACACGATGGCCATGAGCAAACCCAGCGAAACCGAACGGAAATTCACTTCGGGGTAAATCTTGTCGGGTGCCATTACGGGGATATACTCTTCCCCTTCTTTCAGCTCCCGGTAGGCATTCTCCGGCAAGCCTTTGATCTGTTGGTGTTTCACTTCCATACTGTCTATTTTTGGTTAGGTTAGTAAAAAATGATGCTGTTAGCAAAAAACGGCCTAAAGTATGAAATAATCCGGATATGGCAAAGGAAAAGAAATACCAGCTAAGTCAGGGTTTGACTTTAAGTCAAGCCCTGACTTTTCACACCCTGACTGCAAGAAATTTATCGCACCTATTTGATTAATTAAGAATTTTCTTACATTTATAGACGAAAAACCGTCAATAAAAGAAAACCATGCGAATCAGGATTTTCTTTTTCAGCCTTGCCATTCTGGGCTTTTCCAGCTGCGAGCCGGAAAATCCGCCCGCCCCTATCATTCCGCCTCAGGTTTCAACCTTAGAGGCAACGGAAATTACCACCAATTCTGCTATTGTTGGCGGAAAAATTATTGAAGTAGGCACTGAGCCCATAACTAGACAAGGTGTTTGCTATATAAAAGCAGTCACCAACACTCCGGAAGAATTCACCAACACTTGGCCAAACATTAGTAATAATGTAATTGAAGCTTCTGATTTAAGCGAGACCTTTACGGTTGTAATGGACAATTTGAGCCCTAATCAAACCTACTATGTTCGCGCTTTTGCCGAAAGTGCTGCCGGCCTTAGATACGGTACAAGTATAAAGTTCACAACTGAATTTGAAACTATCACCGACATTGACGGAAACGTTTACCGCATCTGGACCATAGGCAACCAAACCTGGACGATAGACAACTTTAACGCCACTCGCTTAAGAGACGGCAGTCCAATTCCTAATCGTTTAGAAGATTCCTATTGGGCTGAGTTTGCTCCTCAAGAACCGGCTATGTGCTGGTATAACAATGATAGGGCGACTCACGAAAAAGACTACGGCGCTCTGTACAACTGGTATGCGGCCTCTCATCCGCTTATTGCTCCTGAGGGTTGGCGAGTGCCGACTATTTATGATTACCAAGATTTGGCTTTTTATTTATTAGCCACTTACGGCGAAATTACACCTGGATTACCCTGGAGTGTCGGGGGATATTGTAAAATGCCTGGTAATAACTTTTGGGAAGCGCCTAATACAGGTGCCGATAAAGAGTTTGTTTTCGGCTAAAGCAGGGGGCATCCGTTGGCACGAAGGTTTTTGGG